>DATCBL010000290.1:0-7495 GCA_036511875.1 Acidimicrobiales bacterium | reverse complement strand
GTCCCTCCGGGCCGGGCACGTCGATCAGGCACCAGGTCTCGGTGCCGTCCGGGTGGCGCGCCGGGGCCAGGAGCACCGAGGCGGTGGCCGCCCCGAGCAGGGGCCGGAGTGTTCCCGAGACGGCCAGCGCCCCTGCCCGGTCAGCCACCGCGTCGAGGGGGGTGTCACCGAACGACAGGGCGGCGGTCACGCTCCCGTCGATCAGCCCGGGAAGGATCCGGCCGGCCGCGGCGGGCTCCATGGCCTCGGCCACCAGGGCCGAGGTGACCACGGTGGGGAGGAGGGGGCCGGGCACCACCGACCACCCGGTCTCCTCGAGGATCACCGCCAGCTCGAACAGGCCGAATCCCTGTCCGCCGAACTCCTCGGGAAGATGGATGCCCAACCAGCCCTGGGCCGCCATCTCCTTCCACACCGGCTGGAGCGTCTCCACCTCCTCGTCCAGCAGGGCGCGGGGAACCGAGGGCGGGCAGTGGGCGTCGAGCCAGCGCCGGGCCGAGATCCGTTGGGCCTGGTGCTCGTCAGTGAGAGCGATCGGCATCGGGTCCTCCTTCAGGGGGCACGTCGGTCGGTGGGTTGGTGCCCGCCGTGGCCGGTGGGTCGGAGGCGGGGCCCACCGGCTCGAGGGTGATGGCTCTCGTCGGACAACCGTCGACGGCCACCCGGATGCGGTCTTGGTCATCGCCGGCCGGGTCCACCACCACCGAGGTGCCCCCGTCGTCCAGGTCGAAGGTGGCCGGCGCCCAGTACAGGCAGTTGCCCGAGCCTACGCATCGGTCCCGATCGATCGCGATCCGGTGCACCCCCGCTACCGCCCGATCACCGAGTAGGCCTGGCGGAGCTGGCGCTTGCGAACCTTGCCGTTGTGGTCCCGGGGAAGCTCCTCGACCACCTCCCAGTGGTGGGGGATCTTGTACTTGGCCAGCCGGGAGCCCACGTGGTCGGCCAGCTCGGTCTCGCTGACCACCTCCCGCAGCTGCACCAGGGCCAGCAGGTGCTCCCCGTCCCGCTCGTCGGGGATGCCGAGGACGGCGCAGTCCACCACCGCCGGATGCTCGAAGAGCACCTCCTCGATCTCACGCGGGGCGATGTTCACCCCGCCCCACAGCACCATGTCCGACACCCGGTCGGTGATGGTCAGGTACCCGTCGTCGTCCAGGAATCCGATGTCGCCGACGGTGAAGGCGTCGTCACGCCACGCCTCCTTGGTGGCCACCTCGTCGTTGCGGTAGCTGAACCGCTGGGGCCCGGCCGGTCGGATGTACACCAGTCCCGGCACCCCGGTGGGCCGGGGCGCCCCGTCCTCGTCGAGGATCCGGATCTCCACCCCGGGCCAGGGGAGCCCCACGCTGCCGGGCTTCCGCCGCCACTCCTCGGGAGAGATCTTGGTCGCCCCGCCCTCGCTGGCCCCGTACAGCTCATGGATCTCGGCCCCGGGGAAGGCCTCCATCATCCGGAACTTGACCGCCACCGGGCAGGGGGCGGCGGCGTGGACGATGAGGGACAGGCTCGACACGTCGATGGCCTCCCGCTCGTCGGCGGACAGCTCCAGGATCCGGATGAAGTGGGCCGGGACCATGAACGTGCGGGTGCCGCCACAGCGGGCCACCTCGGCCAGCCAGGCCCGGGCCTCGAACTGCTCGGTGACCACCGTGGTGGCCCCGATGTAGAGCGCGCACAGCGACCAGCCGAGATGGGAGGCGTGGTACGCCGGGCCGGTCATGACGTAGACCTCGTCGGCGGTCCACCCCCACAGGGCCACCTGCCCCTCCATGGCCCGGAGCCGGCTGGGCCGATCGGCCAGGGCGCCGTGCACCACCCCCTTGGGACGGGCGGTGGTCCCCGACGTGTAGAACATCAACTCCGGTCCGCCCCCGGTGTCCCCGCCCGGAAGGGGCACCGCGGCGGCCAGGGCCTCCTCGTACTCGTCGCCGACCATGAGGGACTGGGCGTCGAGACCGTCGAGGGCCCGGGCCACGTCGGCTTCGTACCCCTCCTGGCCCACGGCCACGGCCACGTCGGCGTCGGCCAGGATGTACCTGAGCTCCTCGGCGCGCAGATGCCAGTTGACCGGGAGGAACGGGGCATCCAGCATGGCGGCGGCCGTGGCCACCTCGAAGATCTCGATGCCGTTGGGCAGGACGGCGGCCACCGGGCAGCCCGGGCCGGCCCCGTGGTCGAGGAGCACCGTGGCCAGCCTGAGCGCCCGTTCCTGCAGCTGGCCGTAGGTGCGCACCACGTCTTTGTTGACGATGGCGGGACGATCAGGACCCTCCGTGGCATGGCCCGTCACCCCCCGCACCGGACCCGCGGTACGTTCTGTCATCGCCGCTGAGACTACTGCCCCCGGCCCCCCGGGCGCCCACGGGGTGCTCGGCCCGGGGAACGAAGGAGAGACCATGGGAACCGTGAGCGAGCCAGCGGGGAGTCCCACCCTCCCCTCCCAGCCGACCGGGAGGATCGATCATGGTTGACGTGGCGTCGACCACCGCCCACCCGCTCGATGCCCTGGCCGCCGACGAGATACGGGCTGCGGTGTCCGTGGTCCGGGAGAGCGGACGGGTCGACGAGGCGGTCCTCTTCTCCATGGTCACCCTGGACGAGCCGAGCCGGGACACGGTGGCGGCCCACCGTCCCGGGGACCCGGTCGAGCGCCGGGTCCGGCTGATCGTCCTCCCCGGCCCCGAGGCCGCGGTGGTGGAGGTCGTGGTGTCGCTGGCCTCGGGCCAGATCATCGAGTGGACGCCGCGGCCGGGGGTGCGGCCGGCCCTCCTGTTCGACGACTCGTACCGGGCCATCCTGGCCCTGCGGGCCAACCCGGAGTGGCAGAAGGCCATGGGCCGCCGGGGCATCACCGACCTGGAGAAGGTCCAGATCGACCCCTGGCCCACCGGCAACTTCGGCAATCCCCTGGAGGAGGGCCGCCGGGTCGCCCGCTGCCTCTCGTACTACCGCCAGGAGCCCTCGGACAACGGCTACGCCCGGCCCGTCGAGGGCGTCCTGGCCACCGTGGACGCCGCCCGGGGCGAGGTCCTCGAAGTGTTGGACATCGGCGTGGTGCCCCTCCCCCCGGGCCGCGGCAGCTACCTGCCCGAGGACCACGAGCCTCTGCGCCGCGACCTCCGCCCCCTGGACATCGTCCAACCCGACGGCCCCAGCTTCAGCCTCGACGGCAATCTGCTCACCTGGCAGCACTGGTCCCTGCGGGTCTCGATGGAGCCCCTCGAGGGACTGGTGCTGAGGAGCATCGGCTACGACGACGGGGGCCTCCGTCCCATCCTGCACCGCGCCTCGATCTGCGAGATGGTCGTTCCCTACGGCGACCCGGGCCCGATGCACGGGTGGAAGAACGCCTTCGACGTGGGCGAGTGGGGCCTGGGCCGCCTGGCCAACTCGCTGGCGCTGGGCTGTGACTGCCTCGGGGAGATCACCTACCTCGACGCCGTCTTCTCCAGCGAGCACGGGAAGCCCTACGTCGTCGAGAACGCCGTGTGCATCCACGAGGAGGACTACGGGATCCTCTGGAAGCACAACGACATGAACGCCGGTCGCTCCGAGGTCCGACGCTCGCGCCGGCTGGTGGTGTCGTCCATCGCCACCGTCGGCAACTACGAGTACGGCTTCTACTGGTACTTCTACCTCGACGGGACCATCCAGCTCGAGGTCAAGCTGACCGGGATCATGTCCACCCAGGCCCTGTCGCCCGGCGAGCTGCCCGAGTACGGGGCCCTGGTGGCGCCGGAGCTGGCGGCACCGTTCCACCAGCACCTGTTCTGCGCCCGCCTGGACCTGGCCGTCGACGGGCCGGTCAACGAGGCCTACGAGGTCTCCTACGAGACCGTGCCCACCGGGGCGGACAATCCGTGGGGCAATGCCTTCCGGCAACGGTCCACCCGGCTGGAGTCGGAGCTGGGGGCCCAGCGCGACGTCGACCCGGCCAGCGGTCGTCACTGGAGGTTCGTGAACCCGGGCTCGGTCAACGGGCTGGGTCGACCGGTGGCCTACAAGCTGGTCCCCGGGCCCACCCCGACCCTGCTGGCCCAACCGGACTCCAGCATCGGGCGGCGGGCCGGATTCGCCCGGCACAACCTGTGGGTGACCCCCTACGCTCCCGAGCAGCGGCGGGCCGCCGGTGACTACCCCAACCAGCACGTCGGCGGCGACGGGCTCCCGGACTGGACGGCCGCCGACCGTCCGCTGGTCGGCACGGAGCTGGTGGCCTGGCACACCTTCGGGGTCACCCACGGGCCCAGGCCCGAGGACTGGCCGGTCATGCCGGTCGAGTACTGCGGGTTCCACCTCCTGCCGGTGGGGTTCTTCGATGCCAATCCGGCCCTCGACCTGCCGCCCTCGGCCGGGCACTGCCACTGAGCCGGCCCGCCGTCGGTGTCGAGGCGGGCCGATACCATGGCCGCCATGCCCGACTTCGAGTCCCTCCTGTACGACGAATCAGATGGCGTGGCATGGGTCACCCTCGACCGCCCCGAGGCCCTCAACGCCTTCGATACCACCATGCAGCGGGAGCTGCGCGAGCTGTGGTCCATGCTCCGCCGGAACGACGACGTCCGGTGCGTGGTGCTGACCGGAAGCGGCGACAAGGCCTTCTGCACCGGGCTGGACCGCCAGGGGGTCGGGTCCTTCGACGACCTGCCGCCCGGGAAGCTCCCGGGGTACAACACGCCGTGGGACTTCGACGATCCGGGCAAGAGCGTCTGCCCCAAGTCGAACGACCTGTGGAAGCCGATCGTCGCCGCGGTGAACGGCATGGCCTGCGGGGGGGCATTCTACATCCTCGGCGAGGTGGACTTCATCATCGCCTCCGAGCGGGCCACCTTCTTCGACCCCCACGTCACCTATGGCATGCCCGCCGCCTTCGAGCCCATCTTCCTCCTGCACAAGATGCCGTTCCAGGAGGTCATGCGCCTGGCCCTCTTGGGGGCCCACGAGCGCATGTCGGCCACCCGGGCCCACCAGATCGGCTTCGTCACCGAGGTGGTGGCCCACGACGAGCTCGGCGAACGGGCCGCCTGGGCCGCCGAGGCCATCGCCGACCAACCGGCGCTGGCCGAGCAGGGAACCCTCCGGGCCCTGTGGATGGGCCTCGAGGTCTCCCGCCGCCAGGCGCTGGACCACGCCTTCCTGTTCACCAACGTGGGCACCGACCGGGCGTTGCTGGAGGAGGGACAGGAGCGCTTCACCAGCGGCCAGCGGATCGAGTGGAGGCTGCGGTAAGAACCCGGGGTCGTGCGACTCCCGAAGGGCCCGACCCGGCGGCTCAGTGGTCGGAGGGCCCGGCGTCCCGGATCATGTTCTCCTGGACGAACGACGCCACCAGCCTCCCGTCCTGGGTGAAGACGCTGGCCCGTCCGTAGCTCGCCCCGCGACCGGCATAGGGGCTCTCGTGGGCCAGGAGCAGCCAGCGCCCGACCGGGACCGGCTCGTGGAAGGTCAGGGTGTGGGAGACCACACCGGTCCCGATGTTGCGATGGGCCATGTTCTGGCCGATCCCGGCGTGGGGCAGCATGGCCGTCCCGATGAGGAAGCCGTCGGTCCCGTAGGCCAGCAGGGCCTGGGCCAGGGCCGGATGGTCGGAGCCGGCCGGCAGCCGTACCCACACGAACAGCTCGGCCGGTCCCACCGCGGCGTCGGGATCCCAGGTGTTGGTGCCTCCCACCACCCGCAGGTCGCTCCCCGGGGCCAGCAGACCGCCCTGCCCGGTGTCGGGCGAGTCTTCGGGGCCGGCCACCTCGGGCATCTCGGGCTGGTGGCGGATGAGGTCGGGCGCGTCGAGACGCCGCAGGATCAGCCCCTGGGCGCAGACCCGATCACCCTGGTGCACGGTCACCGAGTGGCTGCCCATGGTCCGCCCGTCGTGGATGACGTCGACGTCGATCTCGATGGGGCTGGAGAGCCGGCCGCTCCGGGCGAAGATGGCGTGGATCGAGGCCACGTCCTTGTCCTCGGCCACCGCGTCCGAGGCCAGGATCATCTGGGCCAGGAGCTGGCCGCCGTAGACCACGTCGCGCTGGGACGGGTCCCCGATGCTGGTGGCCCGGAAGCGGCGCCCGGGCCCGTCGGCCTCCTCGGTCAGCTCGGTGAGCCGGAACGCCTCGTGCCGGTCGTCGGGTGCCGCCACCGGGCGGTCGGGCGGACCGTCCCGGGATGGCTCACCGGTGACCCCGCTCAAAAGCCGAACGCCGACACGTCGAGGGTCCCCACCGACAGGGCGGCCATGGTCCCTCCATCGGTCAGGATGGCCTCGCCGGTGATGGCCGAGGCGGCCGGGGAATTGAGGAAGACCAGCGGAGCCGCCTGCTCGTCAGGGGTCTGGCGGTGGCCGAGGGGGATCGGGTAGTTGTCCATGAAGGCCTTGCCCATCTGGTCCTCGAAGTCGGGCATCATCGGCGTGTCCGTCGGCCCGGGCAGGGTGCAGTTGATGCGGATGCCCCTCTCGGCCAGGGCCAGGGAGCGCCACACCGTCCAGACGATGATGACCTCCTTGGACGGGGCGTAGCCACTAGCGATCTCCGTCGGGTGCTCCTCCAGCCAGGCCTGCCCGGCGGCGAATCCCTCGGTGGCCACCAGCGGCTTCCACTTCTCGACGTTCCCCTGCCATCCCGCTCCCGCCCCCGAGGAGATGCTGGCGATGGCCGAGCCCGGCTCCATCCGTTCGGCCACCAGGTCGGCGAGATGACGTTGGCCGACGAAGTTGACCAACATGGTGTCGAGGTCCGAGAACCGCCCGCCGGGCAGCCCGGCGCAGTTGAACAGCCCGTCGATCCGGCCGCCGATGGCCTCGACGGTCGACGCCACCGCGTCGGGGTCCTTCAGGTCCACCGAGTGGTAGCTGGCCACATCGATGGGTGGCTCCTTCAGGTCGATCACATGGATCTCGGCGCCCTGCGGCTCCAGTTGGCGGACCACCGCGGCCCCCATGCCGGCTCCTCCCCCACCGCACACGATCACGCGGCGTCCTTCATACAGTCCGGCTGAACTCACGGGTTCCCCTTTGCGCTCGCACGGGCCCGTCACCGACCCCGCGACCAGGCGGGCCTTGCTCCGGGCACCCGACAGCCCGGCCGTCGTGGCGCCTCACGGTACACCGAGGGCGTTGGCGCCGACAACGTCGTTTCCGCTCCTGGCGAACGTCGCTGCAGCGGTCGGGCGTGCCTACCCGGTCCCGGGGATCCAACCCGGGGACGAGGTGGCCCGCCCGGCGGCCACGCTCGACCCGATGTAGTTGCGCTGGGCCTCGACCGTCCCGGCCCCGATGCACAGGCCGCGGACGTCCCGGTAGGCCCGCTCCAAGGGGTACTCGCGGCTGTAGCCGTAGCCGCCGTGGATCTGGATGGCCTCGTCGCAGACGAACTTGGCCGCCAGGTTGGCGGCGGTCTTGGCCATGGCCGTCTCGAGTGCCGGTGGGGTGCCTCCCGGGCCAGCCAGTCGCACGGCCCGGCCGAGCAGAAGCCTGGCCCCTTCGAGGGCCACGGCCATG
>DATCBL010000289.1:0-2267 GCA_036511875.1 Acidimicrobiales bacterium | reverse complement strand
CGGCATCCCGGCCGAAGGGCGACGGCCAGTGCGGGGTGAGCAGGCCCTCGTCGGCTAACGCCCGCCGTTGCTCGGCCGGATCGGCGAGGGCGGCGATCGATGCCACGAGCGGAGCCAGCTCCTGGCGGAGTCGCTCGGCCTCGGGAGGGAGCTCGATGCTCAGCCGGCGGCGGCTGCCCTCCAGGGCCAGCCGGGCCGCCTCGGCTCGGAGCGGAGCCGTCCCCCCGATGATCTGTCGCAGGGTGGTCGAGCGGCGCAGGTGGACGTGGGCGTCGTGCTCCCAGGTGAATCCCATGCCCCCGAGGAGCTGGATGGCGCCCTTGGCCGCCTCCACGTAGCCGTCGAGGGCCAGGGCGGCAGCCAGGGGCACGGCCAGTCGGTCCGACCCGTCACCGGTCGTCGCCGCCACGTCGTCGGGAGCCCCCTCGTGGTCCAAGACCGACGCCGCGTCCCAGACCGCGGCCACCGCCTGTTCCACGCTGACCAGCATGTCGGCCAGTCGGTGCTTGACGCCCTGGAACTGACCGATGGGCCTGCCGAACTGCTGGCGGGTCCGGGCGTGCTCGGCCGCGGTGTCGAGGCACCAGCGTGCCCCGCCGGCCGCCTCGGCGGCGAAGACCACGAGGGCCAGGTCCCGGATCCGGGTGGCCGTCGCCCGCCCGAGCACACGGTCGGGAGCCACCGTCACCTCGGCGAGTACCCATCGGGCCGATCGGCGAGACGGGTCGAAGCTCGACAATGACTCGACCTCCACGCCGGGACCCAACTCGATGAGGACCCAGCGCACCGGGGCCGCTCCGTCACCGAGCCCGCCGTCCGACGCGGCATCGACGGCCACCGGAGCGAGCACGGCTGTGGCGCTCGATCCGTTGAGGAGGGGGCTGACCGAGCCCGAGACCACCAGCCCACCACCGGGGGCGGGACGCCCGATCAGACCCGGGGCACACACCGTCCGGCCGTCGGGGGTCGCCGTCGGCACCACCAGGGTGGCCGGCGTGCTCCCGTCCACCAGTTGGGGAACCACGGCCTTGGCCAACGTAGGATCGCCGCTTTCGGCCACCACCGCGGCGACCACCGCCGTGGTGCCCCACGGCCCGGGGGCGGCGGCCCGGCCGAGCACCTCTGCGGTCACCGCCAGCTCCACCAGGCCGGCACCCTGGCCGCCGAGGGCCTCGTCTAGGTGGATCCCGAGAGTCCCCTGGTCCCCGAGATCGGCCCAGAAGCTGGGCAGGGCATCGGACTCCGCATCGAGTGCAGTGCGGGTGACCTCGGGGGGACAGCGTGCATCGACCCACCGCTGCAGTGAGGACCGCAGCTCTTCGTGCTCGTCACGGATGCCGATCGACATGGACCCCCTACCAGCCCCGGAACACCGGCGGCCGGCGACCGGCGAAGGCGGCCAGTCCCTCGGCACAGTCCTCGGTCCCGGTAACCAGCTCCTGGGCCATGGCCTCTTCCCGGAAGGCAGTGGCCCGATCGGACTCGAAAGAATGGTTGGTGAGGTGCTTCGCCACGCTGATGGCCCGGGTGGGACCCGAGGCCAGCCGAGCCGCCCACTCTCCGGCCAGCGTGAGCAGCTCCAGCCTCGGGACCACGCGGTTGACGAGGCCGAGGCGTTCGGCCTCGGCGGCCGGCACGTCGTCTCCGAAGAAGAAGAGTTCCTTGGCCCGCTGCGGCCCGATGAGACGGGGCAGCAGGTAGGCGCCGCCGGCGTCGGGAGCGGTACCCCGCCGGACGAAGACCTCGATGAACTTCGCCTCTTCGGCCGCCAGCACCAGGTCGCAGGCCAGGGCCAGGTGCATCCCTCCCCCGGCGGCCGTGGCGTTCACCGCGGCGATGACCGGCTTCTCGCAGTCCAGGACGGCCGAGATGAGCCGCTGCCAGCCGGTGCGGATGAGTCGGGCGGCGTCGCCGACGGCCCGGTCAGGAGCGCCCGCCGGGCGCACGGGTCCGGGGCCCGACGAGCGGAGGTCGGCCCCGGTGCAGAACCCCTTTTCCCCGGCCCCGGTGAGCACCACGACCCGGACGGCCAGGTCGGCCGAGGCCTCCTCCAACCAGACGATGATCTGATCGCGCATGGCAGCGGTGATGGCGTTGCCCGCCTCGGGACGGTCGAGGGTGATCCAGGCCACACCGTCTTCGAGCCGGCGCAGGACCGGGGGGGCCTCGGCCTCGTCGGTGGCCATCAGATGCGGTGGATGATGTTCATGCGCGACGTGCATACCGGCTCGCCGGTGTCCTGCGCACTCCACGCCGTCTCGACCACG
>DATCBL010000288.1:0-6811 GCA_036511875.1 Acidimicrobiales bacterium | reverse complement strand
CGGTCGGGGTCCGGTGGAGGGTGGCCTCCAGCTTGGAGTACGACTGCTCGACGGCCCGGGCCTTGGCCCTGACCGATCTCGGGACCCAGTCGATGGAACGCAGTTCATCGATGATGGCCCCCTTGATGCGGGGGATGGCGTACGTCTCGAACTTGATGTTGCGCAGCGGCTCGAAGCGCTCGATGGCGTCGATGAGGCCGATGATCCCGTAGCTGGCCAGGTCGGCCTCGTCCACGTGGCGGGGCAGGCCCACCGACACCCGGCCGGCCACGTACTTGACCACCGGGGCGTAGTGGATGATGAGCTGGTCGCGCAGGGCCCGGTTTCCGGTCTTCTTGTACTCGGTCCACAGGCCGTCGATCCCGTGTCCCGCACTCTCCAGTTTCGTAGCCAATTGTCCCCTTAGGCCCGCGGGTGAGTTCCCGAGTACACGGTTAGCAACCGCTCCTTGCTTACATGAGTGTAGACCTGTGTGGTCTGGAGGCTGGCGTGACCGAGCAGCTCCTGCACCACCCGCAGGTCGGCACCCCCGTCCAACAGATGGGTGGCGAAGCTGTGACGGAGGGCGTGGGGGTGGGTCGGGACCGGTGAGCGGCGGTCCAGGAGCCTGCGCACGTCCCGCGGCCCCAGCCGATTGCCCCGGCGGTTAAAAAAGAGAGCCTCAGCTGGGCTTTCACTGCCCATGAAGGCCGCTCTGGGCCCGGCCAGCCAGTCCCCGAGCGTGGCCGCGCAGCGCTCGTGGATGAGGACCTGGCGCTGCTTGGACCCCTTGCCGGTCACCGTGACCACCCGGCGGGCCAGGTCCACGTCCACCACATCCAGCCCACAGAGCTCCGCCACCCGCAGGCCGCTCCCGTAGAGCAGCTCCAGCACGGCATCGTCCCGGCGGTCCACCCGGTCCGGCTGGCCGCTCTCGGGGACCGGGTCGGGCTCGAGCAGCTGGTCGAGCTCGGCATGGCCGAGCACCCGGGGCAGCCGGGAGTCGGGCGTGGGGGCGGACAGCCGGGTGGAGGGGTCGGCCGGGGTCAGCCCACGCTTGGCGCACCAGAGGAAGTAGGAGCGCAGCGAGGCCGCGGTCCGGGCGATGGTGGCCTTGGAGTACCGCCTGGTAGAGAGGAAGGCCAGGTACCGCCGGAGCATGATCCGGTCGACGTCGGTCGGGCCCTCGGCGCCGGCGCGACCGGCCCACTCGGCGAACCGGGCGGCATCTGTCGAGTAGGCCCGGACCGAGGCCGGAGACAGCCCACCCACCGACCGACGGTACGCATCGATCTCCCAGGGCACGGGAAGACTGTACCGGCCGTGCGGCGGTCCGTCGGGTACCCCCCGGACCGGCTCCACCCGGGCGGTGGGGGCGGTCCCGGGGTCCGGCGGCGTCTGTCACCCGCCGCCCGAGCCCGAGGGCTATCGTCAGGTCAGCACGTGCCGCGGCCAGTCACTTACCGGTGGGTCACCAGCGGTGTCCAGAGCTGTTTTGGTGAGACCGGTTGGGTTGGCTCCGGTCGCTGACACAAGGGGGATTCATGACCAAGAGAATCGACCGCCGCTCGTTTCTGGCCAAAGGGGCGGCCACCGGTGCCGGCATCGCCGTCGTGGGGACCTCGGGCGGGGTGCTGGCCGCCTGCAGCTCCGGCTCCGGCTCGGCCTCGGGTTCCGCTACGACGTCGGGCACCGGCACCCATCCCGACGGCGTCTCGACGGCCACCCCCAAGACCGGCGGCTCGCTGATCTTCGGCGTCGACGCCGAGGAGAAGGGGTTCTCCACCACCCTGGGAACCTTCGACGAGGTCGGGATCATCTACGCCCGCACCGTGTTCGACCCGCTCATGGTCCTGAGTGCCGGCGGCACCCCGCAGCCGTACCTCGCCGAGTCGGTCACCCCCAACAGCGATTTCACGGTGTGGACCATCACCATGCGCCCCAACCTGGTGTTCCACAACGGCGCCCCGTGCGACGGCGCCGCGGTGGCCGCCAACTTCACCGCCCAGAAGAAGTCCACCCTCACCGGTCCGGCCCTGACCCCGGTGACCGACATCGCCGTGACCAGCCCCCTGGTGGTGACCATCACCATGAAATCGGCCTGGGTCCCGTTCGACTACTACCTCACCGGCGGCATCGGCGGGCAGTTCGCCTTCATCGCCGAGCCCACCTGGCTGGCCAGCGGGAGCCAAACCAACCCGGTCGGCACCGGGCCGTTCGTCTTCGACTCGTGGACCCCCAACGACCACTTCACCGCCACCAAGAACCCGCACTACTGGCGGCCGGGCTTCCCCTATCTCAACACCATCACCTACAAGCCCATCACCGACCCGGACCAGATGCTCAGCAGCCTGACCTCCGGCGCCATCGACATCATGCACTCCGACACGCCCGAGGTGATCAGCCAGCTGCGGGCCAACACCTCCCTCGGCTACATCGACGACTCGAAGAACGTGGCCGGCGAGCCGGACATGGGCTGCGTCCTGCTCAACCTGTCCGAGGCCCCGTTCGACAACCTCAAGCTGCGCCAGGCCACGGCCTACGCCGTCAGCTCGGCCCAGTACGTGGAGGTCATCGACAAGGGGGTCAACGCCACCTCCAACGGCCCGTTCACCACCACCTCCCCCTACTACGTGGCCGACAACAACTACCCAGTGGCCAACGTGGCCAAGGCCAAGTCGCTGGTGAGCCAGGTGGCCCAAGAGACCGGGCAGCCGGTGTCCATCACCCTCAACCACACCCCGGACCCCAGCACCACCCGCATCGCCGAGTACCTCCAACAGCAGCTCCAGACGGTGGGCATGAAGGTGGCCCTGGCCCCGGTCCAACAGGCCGACATCATCAACACCGCCCTCCTCGGCAAGTTCGAGGCCCAGGTGTGGCGGCAGTTCGGTGCCGTCGATCCGGACCTCAACTACATCTTCTGGAGCCCCACCAACGCCAACACCCCGCTGTTCTCCATCAACATGGCCCGCAACACCGATCCCTACATGGAGGTGGCCCTGCTGAAGGGCCGCCAGTCGCCGGCCCAGTCCGATCGGAACGCCGCCTACCAGGAGGTCAGCAAGCTGATGGGCAAGGACATCCCCTACGTATGGTTCGACCGGGCCACCTGGGCCATCGCCGCCCAGGCCAAGGTGGAGAACTTCGCCAACCCGACCACCCCGGCCGGGGGCAAGGTCTTCCCGTTGATCGGCGGGACGATCTGGCCCACCCAGATCTGGCTCAACTCCTGAACGGGCCCGACCGGTCCGCTCCCGGCGGGCGGGACGGTCGTGCCATGATCGGACCATGAGCCGTATCCTCATCGTCGAGGACGACGAGCGGATCCGGTCGTCCATGCGCCTGGCCCTGGAGGACGAGGGGTACAGCGTCGAGGACGTGGCCAGCGGGGAGGAGGCGGTCGACCGCTTCACCGACGAGCCCTTCGAGTTGGTCCTCATCGACCTGATGCTCCCGGGCATGGACGGCTTCGAGGCCTGCCGGGCCCTGCGGCAACAGAGCACCGTCCCAATCATCATGGTGACGGCCCGCTCCGACACCCACGACGTGGTGGCCGGGCTGGAGGCCGGGGCCGACGACTACGTCACCAAGCCCTTCGTGGCCAAGGAGCTGGCCGCCCGGATCCGGGCCCTCCTGCGCCGGTCGCGCCCCGAAGCGGTGAGCGACTCGGTGCTCAGCTTCGGCGACGTCCAGATCGAGCCGGAGGCCGGGGTGGTCCGGCGGGGCGGGGTCGAGGTCCACTGCACCCGCACCGAATTCCGGCTCCTGTGCGAACTGGCCGACCACCCGGGCAAGGTCCTCAGCCGCGAGCACCTCCTCGAGCAGGTGTGGGGCTATGACTACTTCGGCGACGGGCGGCTGGTCGACGTGCACGTGCGGCGGCTGCGCACCAAGGTGGAGCCGGACCCGGCCAACCCCCGCTTCATCCTCACGGTCCGGGGCATGGGCTACAAGCTGGCGGTCTGAACGTGGCCCCGGCGGAGCCGCCTGCCCCGCCGGCCGGCGCCGACCCTCCGGTCCCGGCCAGCCCGCCCCTGGCGCTAGAGACCCCGACCAACCGGAGGCACCGTACCCGGCTGTCGGGCAACCTCGGGCTGCGGGCCCGGGTGACGGCCACCTTCGCCATCGGTGCGTTCGCCCTCTCGACCATCATGGCCGGGATCACCTACTTCGCCGCCCGGCAGAGCTTCCTCAACGAGCGCCAGGGGGCCGACCAGCGCCAGGCCTTCGCCAACGCCTCCCTGATCGGCAACGCCCTGCGGTCCTCGGTCCCCCCCGTCGACCAGCTGATCGGCTCGATCGACACGCAGACCGGCTCGTTGTCGGTCCTCCACAGCGGGGGGACGTGGCACGCCACCTCCATCGAGGTGGGCCAGAGCGCCATCCCGGCCGAGCTCCGGACCCTGGTCCTGCGGGGGACCCCCGCCTCCCAGTTCTTCTCCCTCGGGGACACGCCCCAGATCGTGATCGGCATCCCGCTCCCGGCCGAGCACGCCGCCTACTTCGAGGTCTTCTCCCTCGACGAACTGGCCAGCACCCTTCGGACCCTGGCCTTCGCCCTGGCCGCCGCGGCCCTGGTCACCACCCTGGCCGGCGCCGCCGTCGGGCGGTGGGCCAGCGGACGCGCCCTGCGCCCGCTGGCCGGGGTCACCGACGCCGCGGTGGCCATCGCCGGGGGCCAGCTGGACACCCGGGTGGAGGCCGGCGACGACGTCGACCTCCAGGAGCTGGCCTCGGCCTTCAACCGCATGACGGCCAACCTCCAGGAGCGCATCGAACGGGAGGCCCGGTTCACCTCGGACGTTAGCCACGAGCTCCGCTCCCCGCTGACCACCCTGTCGGCCACCATCGGGGTCCTGGAGGGGCACCGCGAGGAGCTCAGCCCCCGGGCCCGGAGCGCCCTCGACCTGCTGGACGGGGACCTCCGGCGGTTCACCAGGATGGTGGACGACCTGTTGGAGATCTCCCGGTTCGACGCCGGCTCGGCCGAGCTGTCCCTGGACGAGGTCGACCCGGGGGAGCTGGTGCGCCGGGCCGTCGGCGCCTCCGCGCCCATCGGCGAGGACGGCCACCGGGCGCCGGTGGTGTTCCCGGTGGAGGTCGACCCGGCGGTCGAGGTCCTCCGCCTCCCGGTGGACAAGCGCCGCTTCGAACGGGTCATGGCCAACCTGGTGGAGAACGCCTCGCTCTACGCCGGGGGGGTGACTCGCGTGACCGTCGGGCGCCATCCCGTTGATGTCGCCGTTCCGGCCCGGACCATCCGGGTGGTGGTGGAGGACCAGGGCCCCGGGGTGCCGCCGTCGGACCGGGCCCACCTGTTCGAGCGGTTCTACCGGGGGGGCCGGGCCGGGCGCCGGGAGTCGAGCGAGGGCACCGGGCTCGGGCTGTCCCTGGTCTCCGAGCACGTGCGCCTCCACGGAGGCGCCATCTGGATCGAGGACGCCCCGGTTCGGGGATCGCAATTCGTGATCGAGCTGCCGCTGGTGCCGGACGACCCCGAGCGGAGCCCTTCATGAGAGCGAGCCGGCCATGAGACCGAGTCACCCATGAGACCGCGACCCCGCCGGCCCGGTCGCCGGGGGCTGGCCGTCCTGGCCCTGGTCGTGGCCACCGCGGCCTGCGGCATCCCGACCAACGGCGGGCCGACGGCCATCGCCAAGAGCAACGTGCCCTCCAACCTGCTGAGCCCGGCCAGCCCGACCACCTCCTCGTCCACGGTCCCCCCGGACGTGGCCGTTCCCGGACTGATCTTCCTGGCCGCCTCGACCGGGACCGTGGCCCCGGTGTCCCGGTTCATCACGGTGAACACCACCCTCAACGCCACCCTGACCGAGCTCCTCGCCGCGCTCCTCGTGGGACCGACCCCGACCGAATCGGCGGCCGGGCTGGAGAGCTTCCTCAGCGGGGAGAAGACCAAGGTGACGGCCAAGGTGGCCGGCGGCATCGCCACCGTCGACTTCACCGCCAACCCGATCCCCCTGGTCGGGGCCACCCAGACCCTGGCCATCGCCCAGGTGGTCTTCACCGTCACCGCCCAGCCCGGCGTCACCGGCGTGGTCTTCCAGATCGCCGGGCAGCCCCTCGACGTGCCGACGGCCAGTGGGGCGACGGTCTCCGGTCCAGTCGACCGCACGTCCTACCAGCCCGAGGCCCCGGTGTTCTGACCGGGGGGGCGGGCCCAGGGCGCGCCGGTCAGGCGGTCGGGGTCAGTGACCAGGGGACGCGAGGAGCCTCGACCCACAGGTGTTCGAGGTCGTAGAACTCGCGGGCCTCGTCGATGAAGACGTGCACCAGAAAGTCCCCATAGTCCATCAGTACCCAGCGGGCGTCGTCGAGCCCCTCCACCCGGACCGGCTTGCGGCCGGTCCCCTCGCCCACCTGGCGCTCCACCTCATCGACGATGGTCTTCACCTGCCGGGAGTTGCGACCACTGGTGATCACGAAGGCGTCGGTGAGGCCCAAGAGCTCGCCCATGGCCAGGATGGCCGTGGACTCGCCCGATTTGGACTCCGCGGCGCGCGCCGCCACGATGGACTCCTCGGGGACGGTCGGATCGTCGTGGCCGACGACGGGTGCGGCACTGAGTGACGTCAAGGGTTGCCTCCTTCTGGCGCCGGGGCGCCACGGTTGGGGATGATGGAATCGGCGGACAGGGGGTGGGACCGATCGGCCGCAACCAGGGCAGACGCCGTCGAGACGGGCATCGTGATCTCGGCGCCAGGGGGGCGGTTGCGGGCCATGTTCACGATCAGGATAGTGAGGACCAGGCTGATCGCCACCACCACGCCGCAGAGGATGGCCAGATTCCGTCTCGTACGGCGGGCCGCCC
>DATCBL010000287.1:0-2233 GCA_036511875.1 Acidimicrobiales bacterium | reverse complement strand
ACCACCGTCCGGGGTGGGCTCGATGCCCACGATGGGCTGGTTGAGGTGCATGGCGCCGGTCGACCCGTAGAAGTGGGCGTCCCCGAAGGCGAACACCCCGCCGTCGGAGGCCACCTCCCAGTACCCGAGCCCGTCGGGGGTGGCGTGGATGCCCACGATGGGCTGGTTGAGGTGCATGGCGCCGGTCGACCCGTAGAAGGCGGCCTGACCGAAGGCGAACACCCCCCCGTCGGCACCCACCAGCCAGTACCCGGACCCGTTGGGGACGGCCGCGGCTCCCACGATCGGGGCATTGAGTACCATGCCGGCCCCGGTGGGGAGGAGGCTTCCGGGCGGGGGTTCGGCGAAGGCGCGAAGCGACAGGGTCACGGATCCGCCCACCCCGGCCAGGAGGGCCACGATGGCCGCGGCCTGGGCGCAGGCCCGGAGGCGTCGGGCCCGGCGGGGCATCGAGGGGTCCGGTGGGGAGATGAGTCGGGGGAAGCGAGTGCGGCGAACTGCTGGGGACGACGACAAGGCGGGTGACCTTTCCTCGGTCGGTCAGGGCCACGCCGTCGCCGACGTCGCCCTGGCTCTCTTTTGGTTGGGTGGACCCCACGTCTGTGCATTCAACGCCCCAGCCGAGCACCGGGAAGGGTGGTTCGGCCTGGCTATAAGAGCCGGGTGTGCTCGCGGGTGATTACGTCCGTGACTTCAACGTTGTGGCTGGTCATCTCCTGATCGGTCGGTGTCTGCCCTACATCCCGAAGCCAGCGACGGGGCTCCGCTCCGCTCGGATCCGGACGGGCCGGCCGGCGGGCGCTCCCGCGCTGGGGGAAGCCGAAATGTACCGGTCGGTCCCTCCGATGGGCTAGTCCAACGGCCTCGGCCGGACCCCGGGCCCACCGTCGCTGCCCGCCGAGAATCGTCCGCTGACCTGGGGAGATACCCGGCGGCGGCTCCCGGCCGGGTCGGTGGGCCCTACCACGCAGAGTGGCGGATGGCGGTGATGCCGGCCTCAGCTGGCCTGGCTCACCGAGCTCATATTGAAGTCGGGCACCCGGACCGGAGGCATCCGGGTCCGGTTGAAGTACTCGCCGAACTCGCGGCCGAGGGCCCGGACGCTGGAGCCCACCTCGGTCACCCGGGACAGGAGGTCCACCGGGCTCTCGTTGAAGCGGAAGTTGTTGGCCGCCCCGACCACCTTCCCGTCCTCCACCACGTACACGCCGTCCCGGGTCAGCCCGGTCAGCAACATGGTGATCGGGTCCACCTCGCGGATGTACCAGAGGCAGGTGAGCAGCAGGCCGCGCTCGGTCCGGGCCACCATCTCGTCCAGGGAGTCGCCGGCGCCCTCCACCTCCAGGGACAGGTTGCCGATGAAGCCGGCCGGCTCCACCCCGGCCCGGGCCGCCCCGGCCCGGTGGTACCGCAGGCACCGGAGGCGGCCGCCCTCGATCCAATCGGTGCGGGCCAGCGGCAGGCCGTTGTCGAACACCGAGGTGTCGGCCGACGACGAGGTCACGGCCAGAAACGGCGTGCACTCGAGACCGGGCTCCCCCGGGTCGCTGCGGAGGTCGAAGGGGACCGGGGTGAGCGTCTCGCCCAGCCGGGTCCCGCCCCCGGCCCGGGAGAAGACGTTCCGGCCGTCCTCGGCGTTCCGACCGCTCAGCTCCTGGGCGAGGCCGACCATCAGGTCGCTGACCGCCTCGGGCGGGAGGAGGACCTCGTAGCGTCCGGCCGGGCGGTCCAGCCGGCGCGCCGACCAGGCCAGCCGCTCCTCCAGCCGGGCCTCCAGGCCCTCGACGGACACGTCGGTGAAGTCGGTGGTCCCGACCCCGGCCCAGGTGGAGGAGATCCCGTCGGCGCTGCGGGCCACCAGGTGCAGCGCCCCTTCGGGCTGACGGTGGGCCAGGCGGACGCCGGTGGAGGTCCCCAGGTACTCGGTGGTCTCCCGGTGCTCGGCGAAGCCGGCCAGGACGTGGTGGGAACGTCGGGCCCGGGCAAAGGCGCCCGACAGTCCTTCGAGCACACCGGACAGGACCGGGAGCCCGGTGGTGGCGGCCGGCTCGGAGAACCGCCGCGACGGCCCCGAGGGCATGCCGGCCGCTCCGAGGCTGAGGAGCGGGCTGGCGTCGTCGGCCGCGGGCGATCCGGCCGCGTCCCCCTCGGCCGCCCGGACCAGCTCGACGACGTCCACGTCCCCGCCCCGGCGGGCCACCCCGGCCGCCGTCCCCCCGTCCACCTGGCGGGT
>DATCBL010000286.1:0-2612 GCA_036511875.1 Acidimicrobiales bacterium | reverse complement strand
GACTCGGTAGGGGACGTGTGGGACGAGATCGAGCGCCTGGCCCCGGCGTACCGGGGCATCACCCGGGCCGTCCTCGACGCCGCCGGCGCCGGCGACGGCGTGGTGGCCCCGCTGTCGGCCCGGGCCGTGGCCATCGGCCGGAAGGGCTCGCTGGCCCCGCTCGACCCCATCGCCGTGCCCGGGGTGGAGTCGGTGGAACGCCAGGGCGCACCCCCCCGGGCCGGGCTGGCCGAGTCCCCCACCGCGGGACTCGGCACCCTCCGCACCATCGAGGGCGCCGAGGACAACGGGTCCCCGTCCCGGCCGGCCCCGTTGGCCGGGCCGGCCGACCTCGACGTGCCCCAGGTCGTCCCGAACGACCGCTACTCGCTCCGCCTGGTGGCCTCCCGGGTCCTCTACGACCGGGGGGTGGCGGTGGCCTCGGTGCCGGCGCTGGCCGGCCTGGTGGGCCCCGCCCCCCTGCGGGCCCACCCGCTCGACCTCGACGAGCTCGGCGTGGCCCCGGGGGGCACGGTCCGGGTCCGCACGGCGTCGGCGTCGACGGTCCTGACCGTGGTGGCCGACGACTCCCTGCCCCGCCAGGTGGTGGCGGCCGACTTCAACGTCCCCCTCGACGAGGGGACCATCGCCGATCTCATCGATGCCTCCGCCCCGGTGGTCGAGCTCAGGATGGAGACGCCGTGAGCGCCCTCATCTCCGTCCTCCATCCCCTGCTCGGCGAGGGCGACCCCCTCTACGTGAGCGGGGTGGGCTGGGTGGTGTTCCTCATCGTCCTGATCAAGGTGCTGGTGGTGTTCGGCGCCCTGATGGTGGCGGTGATGCTGATGATCTGGTTCGAGCGCAAGGTCATCTCCGACATGCAGAGCCGGATCGGGCCCAACCGGGCCGGGCCGTTCGGGATCGCCCAGACCCTGGCCGACGGGATCAAGCTCTTCTTCAAGGAGGACCTGCTCCCGGACCAGGCCGACCGGCTGGTCTTCAAGCTGGCCCCGTACCTGACCATCATCCCGGCCTTCCTGAGCTTCGCCATCGTGCCCATCGGCGGCGAGGTCACCATCGCCGGCCACACCTTCGAGCTGCAGCTGGCCGACCCCCCGATGGGGATCCTCTTCCTTCTGGCCATGTCCTCCATCGGCGTCTACGGGATCATGCTGGCCGGGTGGTCGTCGGGATCGAAGTACCCCCTGCTGGGCTCGGTGCGGGCCTCGGCCCAGATGATCTCCTACGAGGCGGCCCTCGGGATGACCGTGGTCACCGTGGTGCTCATCACCGGGGCCCTCAGCACCCGGACCATCGTCGAGTCCCAGGCCGGCCACCTCTGGCAGTGGAACGTCATCCGGTTGGGCGTGGTGCCCTTCTTCATCTTCTTCATCGCCATCATCGCCGAGACCAACCGCCCCCCCTTCGACCTGGTCGAGGCGGACTCCGAGCTGGTCGGCGGGTTCGTCACCGAGTACTCGTCCATCCGCTTCGCCCTGTTCTTCCTGGCCGAGTTCATGAACACCATCACCATGTCGGCCATCACCGTGACCCTGTTCTTCGGAGGCCCCGACGGCCCCGTCCCCCACATCCCCCACCTCTACTGGCTGTGGCCCATCCTGTGGTTCCTGGGCAAGACCATCGTCTTCCTGTTCGTCTTCGTGTGGCTGCGGGCCGCCCTGCCCCGCCTGCGCTACGACCAGCTCATGGACCTGGGCTGGAAGAAGCTGATCCCGCTCTCCCTCGGCTGGCTGCTGATCGTGGCCGGGTTCGTGATCGACGGCTGGTGGGGCCTCGGGATGACCCTGGCCGTGGTGGCGGCGGCCATCGTCATCACCCGGGCCTTCTCCATCGGCTCCGAGCGGGAATCCACCCGGGCCATCGTGCCCCCGGTGGGCATCCGGCTGTGGACCCGGCCCCCCGAGCCCGCCCCGCCCTCGGACTCACCGGTCTCACCGTCGGGCGAACGAGGAGGAACCTGATGGCCGAACCCGAACCGCCCCGGCAGAGGCAGAACTTCCTGGGCGGGTTCAAGCTGACCCTGGAGCACCTCGGCCGTCCGCCGGTCACCCGGCAGTACCCCGAAGAGAAGCGGCCCAAGCAACCGCGCCAGCACGGGCGCCACGTCCTCAACCGATACGAGGACGGGATGGAGAAGTGCATCGGCTGCGAGCTGTGCGCCGGGGTCTGCCCGGCCGACTGCATCTACGTCCGCGGGCTCGACAACCCCCCGGACCACCCGGTGTCGCCCGGGGAGCGCTACGGCTACGTCTACGAGATCAACTTCCTCCGGTGCATCCACTGCGACCTGTGCGTGGAGGCCTGTCCCACCGAGGCCATCACCGAGTCGAAGTTGATGGAGTTCTCCTTCACCAACCGCAACGACGCCATCTACACCAAGGACGAGCTGCTGGTCGACGACGAGGGCAAGCCGAAGCGCCTGCCATGGGAGGACTGGCGGGAGGACGACGACCTGCACACCTCGGGCTGGATGCGGGCCACGTCGCCCTCGGGGGATGCCGGGTTCGAGGGCACGGTGCAGTGGTCCGGCGAGCTCGGCTTCGGGGTCCGGTCGCCCGAGGGGGGCCAGTCCGTGCACCGCGACGACACCACCACCGGGAGCCGCCAGCTGC
>DATCBL010000285.1:0-6286 GCA_036511875.1 Acidimicrobiales bacterium | reverse complement strand
GGGGGCCATCGAGGCCGTCTTCGCCTCGTGGGACGGGCCGCGGGCGGTGGCCTACCGGGTGCGCGAGCGCATCGCCCACGACCTCGGCACCGCGGTCAACGTGCAGGCCATGGTGTTCGGCAACCGCGACGACACCTCGGGGACCGGAGTGGGCTTCACCCGGGACCCGGCCACCGGGGCCACCGGGGAGTACGGGGACTTCCTGGTCAACGCCCAGGGCGAGGACGTGGTGGCCGGCATCCGGAACACCGAGCCGCTCTCGGCCCTGAAGGACCTGTTCCCGTCCATCCACGCCGAGCTCCTGGCCATCTTCGCCCGGCTCGAGGCCCACTACCGCGACATGTGCGACACCGAGTTCACCATCGAGCAGGGCAAGCTCTGGATGCTCCAGACCCGGGTGGGCAAGCGCACCGGCCGGGCCGCCCTCAGGATGGCGGTGGACATGGTGGGCGAGAAGACCATCAAGTTGACCAAGGAGGAGGCGCTCGACCGGATCACCGGCGAGCACCTGGAGCAGGTCCTCCATCCCCAGTTCTCGGGGTCGGGCCAGGCGGTGCTGGCCCGCGGCCTCGGCGCCTCGCCCGGCGCCGCGGTGGGGCGGGTCTACCTGACCGCCGACGACGCCCAGGCTGCGGCGGAGCGGGGGGAGAAGGTGGTCCTGGTCCGGAGCGAGACCTCTCCCGAGGACGTCCACGGCATGCTGGCCGCCGAGGGCATCCTGACCGCCCGGGGCGGGCTGGTCAGCCACGCCGCCGTGGTGGCCCGGGGCTGGGGCAAGCCGGCTGTGGTCGGCGCCGAGGCCCTGCGCATCTCGGGGTCGTCGTTCGCGGTCGGGGACACCGTGGTGGCCGAGGGCGAGTGGATCTCGGTGGACGGCACCAACGGGACGGTGATGCTGGGCCAGGTGCCGGTGACCCAGGGGGAGACGCCGCCCGAGTTCGAGACCGTCCTCGGGTGGGCCGACCAGGTCCGGGCCGGCCACCTCGGGGTGCGGGCCAACGCCGACACCGGGCCCGACGCGGCCAACGCCCGCCGGCACGGCGCCGAGGGGATCGGCCTGTGTCGCACCGAGCACATGTTCCTGGCCGAGGACCGTCTGCCCATCGTGCGGAGGATGATCCTGGCCGCCACCCCGACCGAGGAGGACGCGGCCCTGGAGGCGCTCCGGGTGGTCCAGCGCGCCGACTTCGAGGAGATCCTCGAGGCCATGGACGGCCTGCCCGTCACCATCCGCCTGCTCGACCCGCCCCTGCACGAGTTCCTTCCCGACACCCAGGACCTGGCCATCAAGGAGGCCACCGTCGGGCTGACCGAGGAGGAGGGCCGGCTCTACGAGGCGGCCAAGACCTGGCACGAGTACAACCCCATGCTGGGCACCCGGGGCGTGCGCCTCGGGGTGATCAAGCCGGGGCTCTACGCCATGCAGGTCCGGGCCCTGATGGAGGCGGCCCTGGACCGGGTGACCGCCGGTGGCCACCCGATCGTGGAGATCATGATCCCGCTCACCGTGTCCCGGGAGGAGCTGGCCCTGGCCCGCTCGTGGGTGGAGGCCGCCATCGCCGGGGCCCAGTCCGAAGCCACCGCGTCGGCCAAGGCCAAGGGCTCGGGGACCCTGGAGGTGCTGATCGGCACCATGATCGAGACGCCGCGGGCCGCCCTCCGGGCCGGTGAGATCGCCGAGGTGGCCGACTTCTTCTCCTTCGGCACCAACGACCTCACCCAGATGACCTTCGGCTTCAGCCGCGACGACGTGGAGGGCCGGATGATGTCGGCCTATCTCGAGCTGGGACTGCTGAAGCGGAACCCGTTCGAAGTGGTGGACCCCGACGGCGTCGGCGAGCTGGTCCGCCTGGGGGTCGAGCGGGGCCGGGCCACCCGACCCTCCCTCAAGATCGGGGTCTGTGGCGAGCACGGGGGCGACCCCGAGTCCATCGCCACCTTCGCCCGGGCCGGCCTGGACTACGTGAGCTGCTCGCCGTTCCGGGTGCCCATCGCCCGCCTGGCCGCGGCCCAGGCCGTGCTGGCCGGCCTCACCTCCGGTCCCGGGGCCAAGGCCGCCACCAAGGCCCGGGCCAAGGCCAAGTCGGCCACCAAGGCCACCGCCAAGACCAAGGCCAAGCGGTAGGCACCGGGCGGGCCCACCCCGCCCCGGCCGACCGGCCCGGACGGCCGATGCCGCCCGGGGGGCCGCTCGGCGGTCGTCAGCGGCGCGATACCGTCGAGGGCCATGGGCATCCCCGACGAGGACGTGGCCCGGGTGCGGGCCGAGACCGACATCGTCGCCCTGATCGGCGAGCACGCCGCGCTGAAGCGGGTGGGGCAGAGGTGGCAGGGGCTGTGCCCGTTCCACGGGGAGAAGACCCCCTCGTTCAGCGTCAACGCCGAAGAGGGCTTCTACTACTGCTTCGGATGCCTGGCCAAGGGGGACGCCATCAGCTTCGTGCGAGCCATGGAGCACCTCGACTTCGTCGACGCGGTGCGCCGGCTGGCCGACCGGGCTGGCATCACCATCCGGGAGGACGCCGGTGGCGGTCGGGACAGCCAGCGGCGCAAGGTGTTCCTCGACGTGATGGAGCGGGCCACCGAGTGGTACCACCAGCGCCTGCTGACGTCATCCGACGCCGGCGGGGCCCGGGACTACCTGCGCAGCCGGGGCTACGACGGCGAGGTGGTCCGCCGGTTCCGGCTCGGGTGGGCCCCCGACGACTGGGACGCCCTCTGCGCCGGGCTGGGCCTGAGCCAGGAGCTGGCCGTCGGGGCGGGACTCGGGTTCGTCAACCGACGCCAGCGGCTGCAGGACGCCTTCCGGGCCCGGGTCCTCTTTCCCATCTGCGATCCCTCGGGCCATCCGGTGGCCCTCGGGGGACGGGTGCTGCCCGGGAGCTCCGACCCGGCCAAGTACAAGAACTCCACCGAGACGCCGATCTACTCCAAGCGGAAGACCCTCTACGCCCTCAACTGGGCCAAGCAGGAGATCATCGCCTCGGACGAGGTGGTGGTGTGCGAGGGGTACACCGACGTCATCGGGCTGTTCGGCGCCGGGGTGCCGCGCGCCGTGGCCACCTGCGGGACCGCGCTGGCCGAGGAGCACGTGAAGCTGCTCCGGGGCTTCGCCTCCCGGGTGGTCTTGGCCTTCGACGCCGACGGGGCCGGGCAGTCGGCCGCCGGACGCTTCTACGAGTGGGAGCGCCGCCTCTCCATCGACGTCGCCGTGGCCGCCCTGCCGGCCGGCTCCGACCCGGGCGAGATGGCCCGGAGCGATCCCGACGGCCTGCGGGCGGCCATCGAGGAGGCCAAGCCGTTCCTGCAGTTCCGGTTGGAGCGGATCCTCGGTGCCGCCGAGCTGGGCACGCCCGAGGGCCGGGCCCGGGCCGCCGACTCGGCCCTGGCCGCGGTGGCCGAGCACCCCGACAACCTGGTCCGTGACCAGTACCTGATGCAGGTGGCCGAGCGCTGCCGGCTCGAGCCCCTGCTGCTGCGCGAGCGGCTGGAACAGCTCCGGCGCGACGGTCCCCGTCCCGACGAGTCCCGGCCGCCGGGCCGGCGCAGCGCCAGCGCCGATTCCGGGGGTGACGCCCGCCGGGGGGGGGCGGTGCCCCGGGCCCCCGACGACCCGTGGGTACGCGAGCCCGAGGGCGACCCGGGGTGGGACGCCGACGGCTTCGACGGGGGAGGGAGCTGGCCCGAGGAGGGCGGCGGCCCCGGAGGGGTGGGTTCGGGTCGGGGAGCGCCCCGGGTGTCGGTGCGCTCGGCCCGCGAGTTCCGACCGGGGCTCGAGGCGTTGCGCCTGGCCATCCACCGTCCCGAGGAGGTGGCCGACCGGCTCGAGGCGGTCCTGTTCCGTGACGACCTGCAGCGGGCCGCCTTCGACGTCCTGGCCGGCGCCGACGCCCAGCCCCTCCACCAGGTCATCGAGGAGGCCCCGCCCGAGGTCAGGGCCCTGCTGGTCCGCCTGACGGTGGAAGAGCCCCTGGGCCGGCCCGAAGAGGTGGTGCTCCAACTGGTCCGGGACGCCGCCCGGGGCGAGCTCACCGTGATCACCGCCGAGGCCCGGACCTCGTCGGTGGCGGTGGCCGAGGCGGGCGAGGTGGCGTCCTGGGTCCAGGAGCTGGACGATCCGAGCCGCTCGGTCGCTGCCACGCACAGGTTGGTAGCCTGGCTGATGGTGAGGGCACAGACGAGTACTCCGGGAAACGGATCGTGATCGCCAAGCAGGTGTCGTCGCCCTCTGGCGGCGTGGCGTCGGAAACGCTCGACGTCCCCCCGGTCCGGCCGGACCCGGTGAGCCGTGGGGTGCTCGACGTGCTTCCGGCCGACCAGTTCGACGCCCTGATCCGGGTGGGCCGGGCCCGGGGAGGCTTGACCCAGGACGACGTGATGACCGTCCTGCGGACGGTCGAGCTCAGCGCCGAGCTCATCTCCGACGTTGTGGAGCGGATCCGGCAGGCCGGCATCGAGTTCACCTATGACACCGGCGAGACGACGTTGGTGCCGATGAGCGGGGCGGTGGCCGACGACCTCTCGGACCGGTTGCGGGACGACCTGTCGGTGCTCCCGGCCGATGAGGTGGTCCGGATCGCCGACGACGCCGGTCCCGCCGCCTTGATCGTGGCCCTCGACCCCGGACGCGACCCCGCCCGCCGGAACGGCCACGCGGTCACCGCCCCTCCCGCCCCGGCCGACCACGTGCGGAGCTCCCCGCCCGTCCGCGCCCCGGCCCGGAAGGAGCGGGCCCCCCGCCGCCCGGCGACCAAGGACGGCTACTCGGACGGAGACGGCTTCAGGGGATCGGCAGCCGATCCCGTGCACATGTACCTGAAGGAGATCGGCAAGGTCAAGCTCCTGGACGCGGCCCTGGAGGTGGAGTTGGCCGAGCGGATCGTGGCCGGCAACGAGGCCGCCCATCGGCTGGTGGAGCGGGAGGCCACCGGCGAGCCCTACGCCGGCCGTGCCGCCGACCGGGTCAAGGTGCGTCGGGGCCAACAGGCCAAGGAGGCGCTGATCGAGGCCAACCTGCGCCTGGTGGTCTCCATCGCCAAGCGGTACCGGAACCGGGGCCTGGCCTTCCTCGACCTCATCCAGGAGGGGAACCTCGGGCTGATGCGGGCGGTGGAGAAGTTCGACCACACCAAGGGGTTCAAGTTCTCGACCTACGCCACCTGGTGGATCCGCCAGGCCATCACCCGGGCCATCGCCGACCAGGCCCGGACCATCCGGATCCCCGTCCACATGGTCGAGACCATCAACAAGGTGGTGTGGGCCCAACGCCAGCTCCTCCAAGAGCTCGGACGGGAGCCCAGCGCCGAGGAGGTGGCCGGCCGGGTCGACTTCTCCATCGAGCGGGTGCGCGAGATCCAGCGCATCAATCAGGACACCGTCTCGTTGGAGCAGCCCATGGGGGACGAGGACGACTTCAGTCTGTCCGACCTGATCGAGGACCGCGAGGCGGTGGTGCCCGACGACGCCGCGGCCCGGATGATGCTGGACGATGCCGTCCGCGAGGCGCTGGGCCATCTCTCCCCGCGCGAACAGGATGTGGTCCGGCTCCGGTTCGGCCTGGAGGACGGCAAGATCCGCACCCTCGAGGAGGTGGGCAAGGCCTTCGGGGTCACCCGGGAGCGCATCCGTCAGATCGAGGCCAAGACGTTGGCCAAGCTGCGCCGCCCCGAGTCGGCCCAGCTGCTGCGGGACTACCTCGACGAGGCCTAGGAGCGGTGGTCGGGGCCGGACACCCCGCCCTTCCCGATCCCCGGTTCAGCGCCGCCGGCTGTTGAGCGCGGTGGCCAGGTCCTCGGCCAGGTCGAGGGCGATGGCGTCGGCGGCCTGGTCGCCGTTCCGCCAGCCCAGCCGGACCCCGATGGTGTCCTTCATCCGCTCGACCCCCAGGGTGGCCACCGCCTTGGACTTGTCGGCGATCAGCGTCGAGGTGCCGGCCACCGGGGCCGAGCGGCTCAACTGCCGGGCGGCCCGCACGATCTGGAGGTAGCGCTCACGGCCGGCCCGGGCGCCGAGGGTGTACCCGAGGGCGAAGGCCAGGGCGGTGCCGATGCGGAACTTCACCGGCCCATTGTGCCCGTCCCCGGGAGTCGGCGCACCTTGGCCCGAGGCGCGGGCCGGCACCGGCTAATGTCCTCAGGCACGCCGAGGCGCTGGAAGGCCTCGCCGGCGGCCCATCCGGGGTAGCTCAATCGGCAGAGCGAGCGGCTGTTAACCGCTAGGTTGAGAGTTCGAGTCTCTCCCCCGGAGCTTTTACCTGGTCAGAGCCCTGTATGGAGAGGGTCTCTGG
>DATCBL010000284.1:0-3986 GCA_036511875.1 Acidimicrobiales bacterium | reverse complement strand
GGGGTCGCTGACGCGACTGTCGTGGACCCATCCGGTCTGCGCCCGGGTCCAGTCGCCCGGCAGGTGACCAGGGGGTAATCACCGACACCGGGGGCAGCCGTGCCACACTTGTCCGGCCACGGTGATCGCGTGGGACCGAGCGCGTCCCCGCCACCAGTTCCGGACGCAATCGAGAGGAGTCGGCAGGTGCTGGCCTTTACCTTCCCAGGACAGGGATCGCAGCGATCCGGGATGGGCCACGCCTGGGTCGAGCATCCCTCCTGGGAGGTCACCGCCGAGGCGTCCGACATCGCCGGCCGGGATCTGACCAAACTGCTCCTCGACGCCCCCATGGAGGAGCTGACCCTCACGGCCAACGCCCAGCTGGCCACCTTCGTGATGAGCCTGGTGGTGCTGGATGCCGTCGAACGCCTGGGTCTGTTCCCGGCGGCCTGCGCCGGGCACAGTCTAGGCGAGTACACCGCCCTGGTGGCCTCGGGCTCCCTCTCCCTGTCCGACGGGACCCGGCTGGTCCTCGAGCGGGGGGACGCCATGCAGCAGGCGGCCGACGACCATCCCGGGACCATGGCGGCGCTGATCGGCATCGCCGACGGAGACGCCGAGGCGGCGTGCCAACGGGCCGAGGACGAGGTCTGGGTGGCCAACTACAACGCCCCCGGCCAGGTCGTGATCGCCGGAACGGTGGCCGGGGTGGCCGCGGCCACCGACCGGGCCAAGGAGTTGGGAGCACGCAAGGTCCTGCCCATTCCAGTCTCGGGCGCCTTTCACACCCAGCTGATGCTCCCGGCCCGGGCCCGACTCCGCCAGACGCTCGAAGCGGTGACCTTCCACTCCCCCGAGGTCCCGGTGGTGGCCAACGTCGATGCCCGGGTGCACACCGATCCCGGCGACTGGCCCGGCCTGCTGTCGGCCCAGCTCTGCAGCCCGGTGCGCTGGCGACAGTCCCTCGAGGCGCTGGGCGGACGCGGGGCGACCGTCCTCGCTGAGCTCGGTCCGGGCGGTGTGCTCACCGGCATGGTCCGGCGCACCGTTCCCGACGTGCGAGGTTTCGCCGTCTCGGTCCCCGCCGACCTGGACAAGCTGATGGACACCGTGGCCGGCACCGACGAGTGGACGGCTTCCGCCCCGGTCCACCAGGGCGAGCATCTCTACACCTCCGAACGGGTCATCGTCAGCCCGGCTCCCGGGGTGTTCGAACCCGACGTCCAGCTGGCGGCGCTGGAGAGCACGGCGCTGGCCGAAGCCACCGCGGTGCCCGGGAGCGGTCTGGGCATCGAACCGGGCTCGGTGCTGGCGGTGGGCGACCGGGTGGGGACCGTGGGCCTCACCGACGTGAGGACGCCCTTCGACGGGATCCTGGTCCGATGGCTGGCGGTCCGGGGCGAGCGGGTGGTCGAAGGCCAACCGGTGGCCTGGATCCGGACGCCGGGGAGCTCGTCGTGATCGACCACCACACGTCCGACGGGACGGAGGGCGAGGCGCCGCCCGAGAACGACCACGGAGCCGATGGGGGCCCTCCGCCGGGCGGGCGGGTGGTCATGGTCACCGGAGGGACGCGGGGTATCGGCCTGGCCTGCGCCGCCTGGTTCCTGGCCCGTGGCGACCGGGTGGCGGTCACCTCCAGGTCGGGGGTGGTCGAGGGCGCCGCCCCGGCCGGTTCCGAGCGGCTGCTCTCGCTGACCTGCGACGTCACCGACCCCGGGCAGGTGGACGCGGCGTTCTCCACCGTCGAGGAGACCTGGTCACCGGTGGAGGTCCTGGTGGCCAACGCCGGGATCACCCGGGACACCCTGGTACTCAGGATGGGCGAGGACGCCTGGTCCGATGTCATCGACACCAACCTGTCCGGCGCGTTCCGGGTGACCAAGCGGGCCCTGTCCAAGATGATCCGACTCCGCCGAGGGCGGGTGATCATGGTCTCGTCGGTGGGGGCCTATATCGGATCGCCGGGCCAGGCCAACTACGCCGCCTCCAAGGCCGGGCTGGTCGGAATGGCCCGGTCCATGGCCCGCGAGGTGGCCAGCCGTTCGATCACGGTCAACGTGGTCGCCCCCGGCCTGGTCGAAACGAATATGCTCGCGGCACTCGGGGAGGACCGCTTGAGGGAGTTCGAGGCCCAGGTCCCGTTGGGTAGGGTGGCCCGACCCGATGAGGTGGCCGAGGCCGTGGGCTTTCTGGCTTCGGAGGGAGCCGCATACATCACCGGCGCGCTCCTGCCCGTGGACGGGGGCTTGGGCATGGGCCTGTGACGGTGCCGGAGCGAGAGATCGATGACAACAACGACAAAGGAGCAGGTGCGTGACGAACGACGAGGCATTCGAGAAGTTCACGGAGTGTGCGGTCGAAGTGCTCCAGGTGCCTGCCGACAAGGTGACTCGGGAGGCGAGGTTCGCCGAGGACCTGGATGCTGACAGCCTCGACCTGGTGGAGCTGGTGATGGCGCTCGAGGAGACCTTCGACGTCTCCGTGGACGAGAGCGAGCTCGAGGGCATCGAGACCATCGGGCAGGCCTTCGACCTGATCTCCGCCAAGCTCTGATGCTGCTGGGTATCGGCCCCGACGGACCGGTCACCGGGCGACGGGTCGCCATCACCGGACTCGGGGTGGTGTCGTGCTGCGGCATCGGAACCGGGGCCCTGTGGGCGGGGCTCAACGGCCCGCCCCCCGAAGGCGAGCGGCGGGCCGCCGACTTCGATCCCGAACGATGGTTCACCACCAAAGCGGCTCGCCAGCTCGACCGGTTCGCCCAGTTCGCGGTGGCCGTGGCCGAGATGGCCCTGGAGGACGCCGGAGACCTCGACGCCGATCCGGGACGTTCCGGTGTGGTCATGGGCACCGGCGTGGGCGGCCTGGAGACGCTCGAGAAGCAGATTCTGGTGTTCGGGGCCAAGGGCCCCCGAGGGGTGTCCCCCCGCCTGGTCCCGATGATGATGTCCAATGCCGGTGCCGCCTCGGTCTCGATCCGACTGGGCTGGCACGGTCCCTCCGAGACCATCACCACCGCCTGCGCCGCCGGCGCCCACAGCATCGGCCATGCCGCCCGGCTGGTGGCCTCGGGCCGGTGCGACGTCGCCATCGGGGGAGCCGCGGAGGCCGGCATGACCGGCGTGGGGATCGCCGCCTTCTCCAACATGACCGCGCTGTCGTCCTCGGGCAACTCACGGCCCTTTGACATCAGGCGAGACGGGTTCGTGATCACCGAGGGCGCCGGCGCCCTGGTCCTCGAGGAGTGGGACCATGCCCTGGCCCGCGGCGCCCACATCTACGGTGAACTGGCCGGTTCGGCCAGCACGGCGGACGCCCATCACATCACCGCACCCATCCCCGGTGGGTCGGGCGCGGCGGCCTGCATGACCTTGGCCATGGAGGACGCCGCCGTGGCCCCCGGGCGGATCGGGCACATCAACGCCCACGGGACGTCGACCCCCCTCAACGACAAGGCCGAGTCGGATGCCATCGCCAAGGTGTTCGGCCCCTCGGCCCCGCCGGTGACCTCCACCAAGGGCATCACCGGGCACGGGCTCGGCGCCTGCGGGGCCATCGAGGCGGTGGCCGTGCTGCTCAGCCTGGAGCACGCCCTGATCCCACCCACCTCCGGCTACGAGCAACCCGATCCGGACATCCATCTCGACATCGTCGCCGGAGCGGCCCGTCCGTGGGAGCCGGCCCCGGTGCTGTCCAACTCGTTCGGGTTCGGGGGCCACAACGGCTGCCTGGTGATCGCTCCGGCCTGAGGGGCCGGGTCTCCGACCTCGGCTCCCGGCCCGGACCCCCGACCGGCCCCCGACCGGACCGACCGCTCGACCGAAACCCCTAGCGTTGAGTGCCTATGGTCGAGCGAGTCCTCCCCATCGAGTCCACCCTTCCCACCGGCGGGACCCCGGCGTCGACCGGCGCTGCCTCGCCGGTCGGTCGTCCCGACCTCGCCATCGGGGCCTTCACGCCCCACGGGCCCTGGACGGTCGACCCTTCCACCATGGCCTGGC
>DATCBL010000283.1:0-5451 GCA_036511875.1 Acidimicrobiales bacterium | reverse complement strand
AGCGGCGAGCCGCTCGCGCTGGTGGTGGCCAACCAGATCCCCACGCCGGCCCCCACCGCGACCACCGCGGCCGCCGAGATGATGGCCGGCCTCCTCGTGAACCACTTCCTGCGCTTGGGACTCACGTACGCCTCTCCTGCTCCTCGCTCACCGGCCGGCTCCTCACCGTGTGAAGCCTTCCTGCGGGCGGGTCTGACGAGCCGGACGCAGGCTGGCCGGGCCATCCAACCCACCGAACATTGACGCCAGGCCACAGCCACCTGTGAGGTTTCTGAGAAGGAGGCTCAACGGAAAGGCCAGTTCAACCGGGGTCCGATGGTCGCCGCCCCAGGCTTCCGGCGCCGTTCGCCCCCGACGGGTCACCCTTTCGCACGCCGCCCGCCGGACGCCTAGGGTCGACCGACGACTGCTGTCCGCCGTCCCCGTCGGGTCGGCGTCGCCGACCCGAGGAGGAATCGTGCAGTACGTGAATCTCGGAAAGACCGGCCTGCGGGTGTCCCGGGTCTGTCTGGGCATGATGAGCTTCGGGAACGACAGCGATCGACCCTGGGTCCTCGACGAGGATCAGGCCGAGCCCATCGTCCGCGAGGCGGTGGAGGGGGGCATCTCGTTCTTCGACACCGCCGACGCCTACTCCGCGGGGGCCAGCGAAGTGGCCACCGGACGATTGCTCCCGAAGTACCTCAGCCGGGAGGAGATGGTGGTGGCCACCAAGGTCTTCATGCCGGTGACCCCGGGCGAGAACGGCGCCGGGCTGTCCCGCAAGCACATCCTGGCCGGCATCGACGCCTCGCTGTCACGACTGGGCCTGGAGTACGTCGACCTCTACCAGATCCACCGCTGGGACCCACGCACGCCGATCGAGGAAACCATGGAAGCGCTGCACGACGTGGTCCGGGCCGGCAAGGCTCGCTACCTCGGGGCCAGCAGCATGTTCGCCTGGCAGTTCGCCCAGGCCCAGCACGTGGCCGACCTCAACAACTGGACCAGGTTCGTCTCGATGCAACCCCACTACAACCTCATCTATCGCGAGGAGGAGCGGGAGATGATCCCCCAGTGCATCAGCCAGGGCGTCGGGATCATCCCTTGGAGCCCCCTGGCCCGGGGGGTCCTGGCCGGCAACCGGAGCCGGGACGGAGAGCGTCGCACCACCCGCTCCGACACCGATGGTTTCACCGACTACCTCTACAGCCAACCCACCGATTTCGACGTCGTCGAACGGGTGGCCGAAGTGGCGGCGGGGCGTGGGGTGCCCCCGGCCCAGGTGGCGCTGGCCTGGCTCCTGGGCAAGCCGGGTGTCACCGCCCCCATCGTCGGGGCCACCAAGCCGTCCCACCTGGCCGACGCCCTCGCCGCCGAACAGCTGACCCTGGCCGGTGAGGAGGTGGCCCGCCTCGAGGAGCCCTACGTCCCCCACCCGGTCCTCGGCCACTTCTGACCCCGGCCACGACCGGGGGCGACTCCGGACCGGGCGGCCGGGCTACGGCGGCGGTGCGGTTCGTCGACCTGGCCCCCGGCGGTCGGGAGTACGGTGCGGGGATGGGAGGCGAGGGCGATGCATCCAGGTCCATGACCAGCCTGACGCCGGTCGAGCCGCCCCGGACCGTCGACTTCCACTTCGACATCATGTGCCCGTACGCCTACCAGACGTCGCTGTGGATGCGTGAGGTGCGGGACCGGATCGGCCTCGAGGTCCGGTGGCGGTTCTTCAGTCTCGAGGAGATCAACCGGGCCGAGGGCAAGAAGCACCCCTGGGAGCGGGAATGGTCCTACGGCTGGTCGATGATGCGGATCGGCGCCTACCTCCGCCGCCAGGACCCCGACCTGCTGGACCGCTGGTACCGGGTGGCCGGGCGGGCACTGCACGAGGAGGGCAGGAAGCCGCACCGTCCCGATGTGGCCGAGGCCCTCCTGGCCGAGATGGGGCTGGATCCTGGCGTGGTCCGGGCGGCCATGGCCGACCCCTCCACCGGCGACGAGGTGCACGAGGAGCACGACCGGGTGGTGTCCCTCGGGGGGTTCGGGGTCCCGACCCTGGTCTTCGGGGACGGGCAGGCCCTGTTCGGGCCGGTCCTGGTCGACCCACCGACCGGTGATGCCGCGGTTCGCCTCTGGGAGCTGGTGACCGGGTGGCTCGAGTTCCCCCACCTCTTCGAGGTGCAGCGTCCGAAGCGGGCCGAGGACATCGACTCCATCGTGGCCGCCTTCTCCTCCTACTTCGACGCCCGGGACTGGTTCTCGGTCCAACGCGACACCCCCTGAGGGCCGGGCGGACATCGAGCTCCGGGCGATGGCTGGCCGCGGTCGCTCAGGCGGCCGGCGAGGTCGCCGAGGTATCGGTGACGCCGGACTTCCTCATGCGCCACAGCCCGAGGGCCGGGAACAGCATCACTGACAGCATCCCGGCCGCCACCAGCGCCGCCGCGTTGACGGGGCGCATCTTTCCCTCGGCCAGGGCGATGCTGGTGATCACCACGATGAGCGGGAGCCCGGTGGCCGAGAGGAGGGCCATCGGGAACCGCTCCGACGCCTTCAGCGTCTTCCGGTAGAGCAGGAAGACGGGAACGCCGCGGGCCACCAGCATGAGGGCCAAGAACAGCCCGATCCGCCAGACCGCGGCGGGGTCCTGGACGAACACGTGGGCGTCGAACTGGATGCCGCTCACCACGAAGAAGATCGGAATGAGGAATCCGAAACCGATGGCCTCCAACTTCCCCCGCACCGCGGCAATCTCGCTGTCGGCCGAGAACAGACGAACCACGATCCCGGCGGCGAAGGCGCCGAGTAGCACGTCGAGGCCGAGGGTCTCGGCCAGGAGCACCAGGAGCACGATGAACAACAGCGAGACCCTGACCGGGAGTTGGGCGCTGGACTCCATGTGCCGGCCGAGCATCTCCACCACCCGGGGCGGCTGGGCCTGCGCCGCCACCAGCACGGTGGCCACCGCCACCACGATGAAGGCCAGGAGCAACAGCGAGGTGAGGAGGGGCTCCTTGTTGGTCAACAGGAGGGCGACGGCCACGATGGGGCCGAACTCGCCCACCGTGCCGATGGCCGAGATGTAGGACCCGAACCGGGTCTCCATGACGTGGGCGTCCTGCAGCATGGGGACCAACGTCCCGAGGGCGGTGGTGGTCAGGGCCAGGCCGACCACCACGGTGTCACGGACCAGCCCCGAGGAGACCAGGGCGAACGCCGCGGCCAGACCGATGGCTAGGGAGATGGCCCACCCCAACGTGGCCAGCCACAACGGCTGGCCACGGATCCGCTGCAGGTCGAGCTCGTACCCGGCCAGGAAGATCAGGAAGGTCAACCCGAGGTCGGAGAGGCCGGTGACCACGGTGCTCACGTGGGCGATGCCGAGCACGTACGGACCCATGAGGATCCCGAGCACGATCTGGATCACGATCTCGGGAACGGCCAGCGGCCCGGTCAGCTCGGACAGGATGGGAGCCAGGACCGCGGCGAGGGCGATGAGCACCAGCGTGGCCACCGAGGACGAGCTCACGCCGGCGTTCCCGCCCTCATCCCGGTGGACATCGGCTCACTTTAGGCGGCTGACCCGGTCATCTCGGGGTTGTCGGGAGGCGTCCCGCCCAGCCCCGGCGCCCGACTGAGGCAGAATCTCGGTGGGCCGGATCGCCGACCCCCACCGCCGCCGGCCCAGGAGGAAGGCACGTGACCATCCGTCGCCACCACCGAACCACTCCCCGGCCCGGCCACCCAGCCCCTCGGGCCAGAGGAACGCTGCCACCGTGCTGACGGTGGTCGGGCCGGTGGAGGGCGAGGAGCACGCCCGGTCCGAGCACCCCGAGCGACCGGTTCGGGTGGCGGCGGTGATGGAGGGGCTCGCCGATCTCCACCTGGGCGGGGACCTGGTGATGGTCCCGTCCCGGGCGGCCGAGGCCCACGAGCTCGACCGGGTCCACTCCGAGCGGCACCTCCTCGACCTCCGCCAATTCTGCCGCCAAGGCGGAGGGTCGATCGACGGGGACACCTACGCCACGGCGGCGTCGTGGGACATCGCCCTCCAGGCCGCCGGAGCCGGACTGGTGGCCATCGACGAGCTGCGTCGGGGCCGGGCCGACCTGGCCTTCGTGGCCGCCCGGCCTCCCGGTCACCACGCCCTGGCCGACCGGTCCATGGGGTTCTGCCTGATCAACAACGTGGCCGTGGCCGCGGCATCCCTGGTCGCCGCGGGCGAGCGGGTGGCGATCGTCGACTGGGACGTCCATCACGGGAACGGCACCGAGGCGCTCTTCTGGGACGAGCCCGGGGTCCTGTACGTGTCGACCCATCAGTGGCCCTGCTACCCGGGCACCGGTCGGGCCTCCGACGTCGGCGGGCCCCGAGCTCCAGGCCTCACGCTCAACGTGCCCCTTCCTCCGGGAGCCACGGGTGACGTGGTCCGCCTGGCCTTCGAACGCCTGGTCACTCCGGTGGTCGAGGACTTCGCCCCGACGTGGGTCCTCGTCTCGGCCGGGTTCGACGCCCACCGGGCCGACCCGTTGGCCGACCTGGCCCTCACCGCCGGCGACTTCGCCGATCTGGCCCGGTTGGTGTCGGGGTACGCCCCCACGCCCGGACGCCTGCTCCTCTTCCTCGAGGGTGGGTACCAGCTCGACGCCCTCCGTGCCTCGGTGGCGGCCACGCTCGGGGCTCTGGTGGGGTCCCCCGAGCCGGTCGAGTCGCCGTCCTCGGGGGGACCGGGAAGAGAGCAGCTCGACGCGGTGGCCACCCGGCGGAGGGAGGGCCTCGACCAGATGGCCTGAGTGCAACACCGGGGCCACCGTGGCATGGTGGACCCTCGCCGGCGCCAACCAGAGACCGACGGCTCGACGGAGCCAGACCACCCGATGGACGAACCAGGAACGGAGGGCGATCGTGCCAGACAGCGATGACGGACCGACCATCGTGGTGGGGGTAGACGGCTCCGACGGATCGGTGGGCGCCCTGGCGTGGGCCTGCGACCGGGGCACGGCCACCGGTGGGTCCGTCGAGGCCATCACCACCTGGCAGTGGCCGATGAGCCTGGGTCCGGCCGGGCCCATCCCGACGGGCTACGACCCGGCTGGTGACGCCCAGACCATGCTGGAGGCCATCGTGCGGCCCGAGGCCGACCGACATCCCTCGTTGGCCATCCGGGCCCGGGTCATCGAGGGTCATCCCGCCGAGGTCCTGGTGGAGGCGTCCCGCCATGCCGACCTGTTGGTGGTGGGCAGCCGTGGCCACGGGGGGTTCGCCGGCATGCTCATCGGCTCGGTCAGCCAGCACTGCGCGGCCCATGCCGCGTCGCCCGTCCTCATCTGGCGCTCGAGGACCGACCCGGCCTGACCGACCAGACCCTCCGGTCACCAGGTGTCGATGCAGCTCCGCTTCTTGCCTGAGCGCTCGGCCGGCGGGGGAGCCGATCGGAGGGCTTCGACGATCCGCCGGCGGGAGTCGGCCGGG
>DATCBL010000282.1:0-2730 GCA_036511875.1 Acidimicrobiales bacterium | reverse complement strand
GGGGCCGGAGGGCGAACCACCAGATGCTGGCCATGGTGGCGAGCACGCCGAAGGCCGCCGCCGGTTTCACGATCTTGCGAGAACGATCTGACATGCCGGTGACGTTACCTGTCCAGGGGCTGCCGTGGGTGCGGGCCGGTGGCGGTGGCCGGCGTCACGTCCACCTCCACGCCGAGGTGGGGGACGATCCGGTCCAGCCACGTCGGCATCCACCAGTTGGCCCGGCCCAGCAGCTCCATGATCGACGGCACCAGCACCATCCGCACCAGCGTGGCGTCGATCAGGATGGCCGCGGCCAGTCCCAGGCCGAACACCTTGAGCACGTGGAGGGGGTCGCCGATGACGAACGACCCGAACACGCAGATCATGATGGCGGCGGCCGCGGTGATGACCCGGGCCGTCTTGGCCAGCCCGTCGGCCACGGCGCTGGAGTTGTCCCCGCTGCGACGCCACTCCTCGCGGATCCTCGACAGGAGGAAGACCTCGTAGTCCATGGACAGCCCGAACAGGATGGTGAACATCATGAGCGGGATCCACGGGTCGATGGGACCGGTGGCACCGATCCCGATCAGCCCGCCCAGCCAACCCCACTGGAAGACGGCCACGATCACCCCGTAGGCGGCCCCCACCGACAGCATGTTGACCACCACCGCCTTCAGCGGGATGGCCAACGATCGGAACACCGCCATCAGCAGCAGGAAGGCCAGCAGCAGCACGGCGCCGATGACCCAGACCAGGCGGGAGGAGAGATAGGACGAGGCGTCAACCGACCCGGCCGTCTCCCCGCCCACGTAGGCCACCACCCCGGTCCCGGCGGTGGCGGCGGGGATGGCCTGGTCGCGCAGGGTGTGCACGATGGCCTCGGTCTGGGCCGACTGCGGCGAGGTGGTCGGGTAGGCGATGACCACGGCGTCCCGCCCCGACGCGCTGAACTGGGCCGGGGCGGCGTAGGCCACCCCGGAGGTGGCGGCCACCTTGGCCCTCAGCGAGGCCACCGTGGCCTGCTGCCCGTCGGGCACGGTGGCGGCGATGATCAACGGCCCGTTGAACCCGGGCCCGAACCCGGCGGCCAGGGCGTCGTAGGCCTGGCGGGTGGTGGTGGTGGTGGGGTCGTTGCCGGCATCGGTGAAGGCCAGGCGCATGGAGAAGAAGGGGAGGGCCAGCACGACCAGGGCAGCCAGGGCGGCCGTCCCGGCGATGATGGGCCGCCGTTGCACGGTCCGGCTCCACCGGTACCAGAAGGAGCGCGGCGACGGCTCGGCCGCGCTCTGCAGGAGGCCGGGCACGTGGAGCTTGTCGATGGCCCGTCCCGAAAACCCGAGCATGGCCGGCAGCAGGGTGATGGCGGACAGCATGACCAGCACCACCGCGGCGATGGCCCCCACGGCCAGGCCCCGCATGAAGGGCAGCTGCAGGATGAACAGTCCGAGGAGCGAGAGGATGACCGTGGTGCCGGCGAACACCACCGACCGCCCCGAGGTGGCCAGCGAGACCCCGGCGGCCTGGCGCGGGTCCCGGCCCTCGGCCAGGCCCTGCCGGTAGCGGGTCACGATGAACAGGGCGTAGTCGATGCCCACGCCCAGCCCGATCATGGCCATCATCTCCGGGGCGAAGGTCGGGGTGGTGATGACGTGAGAGAGAAGGTCGAGCACGGCGAAGCCGATGGCGATGCCGAACAGGGCGGTGATGATCGGGAGGCCCATGGCCACCACCGAGCCGAAGGCCAGCAGCATGATGATGATGGCGGCCAGGATGCCGATCCCCTCGGCCGGGCCCGGGGCCGCTCCGGCCACCAGGCTGATGGCCTGGCCGCCCAGGGCCACGTGGTAGCCCGGGGCGGCGAACGACTCGGCCGTGGAGACCACCTTCTTGATGGCCGCCGTGGGCAGGTCCCCGGCCTGCTGGTTGAAGACCACCTCGACGTAGGCGATCCGGCCGTCACCGGAGATCTGGTGGGCGCCGGCCGGGGTGAACGGGCTGACCACCTGCGACACGTGGGCCAGCGGCCGGAGGGCCGCCACCAGTTGGGCGGTGCGGGCCTGCACCGAGGCCTCGGTGACCGGTCCCGCCGTGGTGATCACCACCTGGGCCGGGCTCCCGGCCTGGTCGGGGAAGGCCTGGTTGAGGATCAGCTGCACCGGCTGGTTCCCACCGGTCAGGTTGTTGGAGAAGTTGCTGCCCGCCACCTGGGCGCCGACGTTGATGCCGACCAGGGCGATCAGCCAGACGAGCAGGACCGTCCACCGATGGTCGTGGCACCACCCGGCGATCCGGGCCAGGCTGCTCTCCTCGGCGGGACGGGAGGGGCGTTGGCCCGACGGTGAGGTCGGGGGCGACAGGGTGGAAACGGCCATGGCGGGAATTTACTGCACCGGGGGCGGGCCACCCACCTCCGATACCGATCATCGACCGGCATCTGGCTACGAGCCCTCCGCCGCCCTCCTCCGTGAGGGTACCGCTGGGTGATGGGTGGGGGTGGGGACTCCCAGCTCAATCAGTTCACTCAGTTCAGTCGGTGTCGGTCGGAGTCAGTCGGAATCACCCGAGGGGGCCGGTCCCCGCTGCACCTTGGTCGTCACCGTCCGCAAGGGTTTGGTGACCTTCCAGCTCGTCGACTCCTGCATGTTGGCCACGATGCGCACGAACTTCTCGAGCTCGGCATGGGTGGTCTCCAACACCTGCTGGTGCTCGACCAGGGTCCGCTCGCTCGACTCCAGCGCATACCGCGAC
>DATCBL010000281.1:0-4635 GCA_036511875.1 Acidimicrobiales bacterium | reverse complement strand
GGGGGTGGAGCTGCTCGCCGCCCGCCAGACCCGCTCCATCACCACCGCGGTGGGGGCCCTGCAGCTAGCCCTGGTCGGAGCGGCCGCCGCCTCCACCCTGGAGGGGGGACCGGTGCTGGCCCTGGCCATCGACGGGGTGGTGGGCCAGGTGGCCTCGGTCGTGCACGGATGCTGCGACTGGTACAACGTGGGTTCCTACCTGGTGCGGCGGCTGCGCCAGGAGGGGATCACCGTGGACCGCACCGAGGTTCGACGGCTGACCAATGCCGCGCTGATGTCGAAGGGTTCCGTGGTGGACCCGCGGGCCCTGGCCCGCTCGACCGAGTTGCGCCTGGCGCGCGGCTGGGTGGGTCGCGGGGTGCTCGACGCCCTGCCCTTCGGTTCCAGCCTCGGCCGGGCCTCGCTGCGGACGGCCGACCGGATCGACCAGACCGATCTGGTGGCGCTGGTCCACGAGCTGCGCTCGGCCCCCTGAGCCTCCCGGCCGATCAGGAGGGCGGCTCCGACGTCAGTAAGGAGTGGGCGCAGAGCACCTGATCGAGGGGGACGTGCTCGGTGCGCGGGCACCCCTCGTTGACACCAGTGGGGCCCCGTCCTCAGACGATGCTTCTACACTCGCCTTGACGGTGCCGGGGGATCCGGGAGCGAAGCAGGGAGCGAGGCGATGAGCGAGACGGCCGCAGAGGTTCTGCCCGAAACCGCTCCCGCCCTGACCCACCGGCGGGTGCTGGTGGTCATCGGGGCCCTCATGCTGGGCATGTTCCTCGCCGCCCTGGACCAGACGGTGGTGTCGACCGCCCTGCCCACCATCGTCGGGGACCTGCACGGCGCCTCCCACCTGACCTGGGTGGTCACCGCGTACCTGTTGGCCTCGACGGTGTCCACGCCGCTGTGGGGGAAGCTCGGTGACCTCTACGGGCGGAAGACCTTTTTCCAGGCCGCCATCATCATCTTCCTGGTGGGTTCGGTCCTGTCCGGTCTCAGCCACTCGATGATCCAGCTGATCGCCTTCCGGGCCGTGCAGGGCCTGGGCGGCGGGGGGCTGATGATCGGGGCCCAGACCATCGTGGGTGACGTGGTGTCCCCCCGCGAGCGCGGGCGCTACATGGGGCTGTTCATGGCCATGTTCGGGGTGACGACGGTCATCGGCCCGCTCATCGGGGGCGTGTTCGTCGACTACCTGAGCTGGCGGTGGATCTTCTACATCAATATCCCCATCGGAGCCGTGGCCCTGGTGGTCACCGCGGTGGCCCTCCCCGGCGCCCTCAGCCGGGTCCGCCGGGTCATCGACTACCTGGGCACGGCCCTCATGGCCCTGGCCGCCACCTCGTTGGTGCTGTTCACCAGCCTGGGGGGCACCTCCTACCCCTGGACCTCCCCGTTGATCCTCGGGCTGGCCGCGGCCGGGGTGGTCTTCACCATCCTGTTCCTGATGGCCGAGCGCCGAGCGGTCGAGCCGGTGATCCCGCTCCCGCTCTTCGCCAACAAGGTGTTCAGCGCGTCCAGCGCCATCGGGTTCGTGGTCGGGTTCGCCATGTTCGGGGCGCTGACCTTCCTGCCCCTGTTCCTCCAGGACGTGAAGGGGGTCAGCCCCATCCAGTCCGGAGTGAGGCTGTTCCCGATGATGGGCGGGCTCTTGGTGGCCTCCATCGGATCGGGACAGCTGGTCAGCCGGTGGGGACGGTACAAGGTGTTCCCGGTGGTGGGCACGGCCCTGATGACCCTCGGCCTCTACCTGATGTCCCTCATCGGGGTGGCCACCGGGGCCTGGGTCATGGCCGGCTACATGGCCGTGTTCGGGCTCGGGCTCGGATTCGTCATGCAGGTCCTGGTGGTGGCGGTGCAGAACGCCGTCCCCTACGAGGAGCTGGGCACGGCCACGTCGGGGGTCACCTTCTTCCGCATGATCGGCGGCTCCTTCGGGACCGCGGTGTTCGGAGCCCTGTTCTCCAACTTGCTGCTCGGCAACGTGCTCCGCGCCCTGCACCTGGCCAAGGTCCCGGCCGGGTTCAACCTCAACGCCGAGAACCCGTCGGCCATCCACGGCCTCCCGGCCCCGGTGCAAGCCGGCGTGGTCCACGGCATCGCCCACACCGTCCAGACCATGTTCCTCATCGGGGTGCCCATCGCCTTCGTGGCCTTCCTGCTCAGCTGGACCCTCCCCGAGATCGAGCTCCGCAAGTCCATCCGCACCTCCGAGCCGGCCGAGAACCTGGGCCTGCACGAACCTCGGACCTCCCTCGGCGAGGTGCAGCGGCTCCTCGAGCGGGCGGCCAGCCAAGAGAACCGCAGCGAGCTCTACGGGACGCTGGCCACCCGGGCCGGCCTGGACCTGGCCCCCCGGGCCTGTTGGCTCCTCTATCGCCTGGCCGACCACCCGGACGGCACCATCGAGGAAGTGGCCGCCCGTCTGAAGGTGGATCCCGAGCGTCTCCGTCCCGGGGTGGAGGCCCTCGAGTCGGCCGGGATGATCGACGGGACGGACGGCCCCGGGGGGAGCCGGCTGGTCCTTACCGCCACCGGGCACCAGGCCATCGAGAAGCTGGCCGTGGCCCGCCGCCAGTCGTTGACCGAGCTGCTGGAGGGGTGGGACCCCGAGGCCCATCCCGAGGTCATCGAGATGGTGCGCACCCTGGCCAAGGCCCTCCTGGCCGACGACGACCGGCTGGTGGCCGACGCCCGACCGGTGACCGTCTGAGCCCTCAGGCCGGACCCACCGAGACCCGGGTCACCGTGGTGAACGTGCACAGGTAGATGTCGTCGGCGAACCCCGCCGCCGGGAACAGCACCGACTGGACCGGGCTTCCGGTGTCGGCCCGGGCCAGCTCCTCCCCCGAGCCGATGTCGAGCACCACCACCTGGTCGGCCCCGCGGGAGGCGTCGAAGTCACCGGTGACCAGCTCGCCGGTGCCCGGCACCAGCAGGAGGTGGCCGCCGTGGTGCTGGCTCCGTTGCCACCGGGAGGAGAGAGTGCCGTCGGCGGCCACGTCGAACGCCCGCATCACGCCGTTCCCGCTGTCGTACCCGACGACGATCGATCGGTCGACGTCGACGATCGGGGGGTTGGCGACCAGGCCGCCGGGCCGCCCGCAGATCTCCACCATGGTGCAGGTGCCCTCGGCGAGGTCCACCCGGACCAGGTGGAGCGGGGCCCCCGAGACGCCGTGGCCGAAGAGGGTGCCGGTGTAGGCGTCGCTGCCCTCCCCGTCGTCGAGGAACCACGCCGCCCCCAGGGCGATCACGCAGTCCCACCCGTAGGTCTGTCCGGTCCGGGTGCGGTAGGGGACGGGCGCCCGCTGTTCGGGATGGAGACGCCCGTCCCAGCGGACGCGGAGGAGGCTGGTGTCCCCGACCACGAAGAGCTCGTCGCCGGAGGTCGACAGCCGGGCGATGGACGGCTCGCTGAGCGTGCACCGCTCGACGATCCGGAGGGTGTCGGGCTCCAGCACCACCAGTTCGCAGGGCTCCCGTTCCCCCGCCGCCACCGGGGCGCCCGGACGCGACCCGGCGAAGTCCTTGGTCACCAGGTGGCCGTCGGGCAGGATCACGAACCCGTTGTAGGGGCGGTGGCGGGGCAGCGTAGTTGTGGCCAGCACCGAGAGATCGGGGTCCAGCCGGTGGGCGTGGTTTCCGAACACCACGTAGAGCGAGCCGTTGGCGTGGGCGGCGAGGCTGCCCGGCCAGGTGGGACCGCCGGCCAGGTCGGGGGAGCGCCCGACCTCCTCCAGGCTGAGCGGGTCGATCCGCTCGACGAAGGACACGGCGTCCTCGCCGGCGGCGTGCCGGAGCAGGTAGAGCTGCCCGGGGTCGCGGGTCACCGCCATGGTGGCGGCCGGGACGGTGCGGGACACCACCTCCAGGGCACCTCGGTGGCGTAGGCCGAGGGTGTGGGGGCCCGTGGCCGCCTGGAGGCGACTCGGACCGCCGTCCTCGCCGGGCCAGGGTCCGGGCCAGTAGCCGGGCGGGCTCACCGGTCCCACCGGACCTCCGGGACTCCTCGGTTCACCGTGGGTCAGCGCGACGGTCCGAGGAGGGCCACCAGCCCGAGCACGACCACGGCCCGGGCCCGGGCGGCACTCAGCGCCTGGTCGTCGAGGAGCAGCCGGCAGGATTCGAAGGAGGTCAGCACGTCCGCCGCGGCCAGGGCCGCCGCGGCCCGGTCCTCGGCCATGGCGGCCAGCTCGGGGGCGAAGAGCTCGGCGATCTGTGTCCGCAGGAACGCCCGGTTCCGGCGCACCTCGAGGTCCAGCACCGGCTGGAACGGGGCCCGCAGGCGGGCCACGGCGGCGGCGTTGCCGACCGCGGCGAACAGCCGGAACCGCTGGGCCACCAGCGTGTCGACTCGGTGGGCCAGCGGTTCGTGGGGCCCGGCCCCGATGGGCACCAGGTCCTGGGCCCGCTGGTGCTGGCGCCGCACCGCGGTGCGGGTGAGGTCGTCGACGTCGTCGAAGTACCGGAACAGGGAGCGGGGGGACAGGCCGGAGCGGGTGGCGATCTCCTCGGTGCTCGGTCGCAGGTTCCCCTCCCGGTACAGATCGAGCAGGGCCTCGACCACCGCCTCGCGGTTGCGCTCCCGTCGGAGCAGCCGGCAGGATTCGAAGGAGGTCAGCACGTCCGCCGCGGCCAGGGCCGCCG
>DATCBL010000280.1:0-2324 GCA_036511875.1 Acidimicrobiales bacterium | reverse complement strand
CGGGGCCCTGGCGACGCGGGAGTCGGTCCAGCCTCCGTCCATGACCCGGGTCGTCGCCGCCCTTGAGGCCCTGGGCCACGTGGCCCGGGTGGTGGACCCCGCCGACCGGCGGGTGGCCCGGGTCACCCTCACCGCCTCCGGGCGGGCCGTCCTCCAGAGGAGCCGGTCGCTCCGGAACGCCTTCCTCGCCGACCAGCTCCGGCGGCTCACCCCCGAGGAGCGCCGGGGCATGGGCGAGCTGACCGTGCTCCTCGAGCGTCTCGTGGCCGGGGACGACCGATGACCGCGGTGCGGGCCGCCGTCCACCAGACCTTCAGCTCCCTGCGCATCCGCAACTACCGGCTGTACTTCGTGGCCCAGCTCATCTCGGTGTCGGGGACCTGGATGCAGACGGTGGCCCAGGCCTGGTTGGTGCTCCACCTCACCGGGAGCGGGGTGGACCTCGGCGTGGTGGTCGGCCTCCAGTTCCTGCCCATGCTGCTGTTCGGCCCCTTCGGCGGCCTGGTGGCCGACCGGATGAACAAGCGCCGGCTGCTCTACGACACCCAGACCGCCGGGGGGCTGCTGGCCCTGGTGCTGGGCGTCCTGGTGGTCGGCCACACCGTCGAGCTGTGGCAGGTCTACCTGCTGGCCGGCCTGCTCGGCGTGGTCAACGTGTTCGACAATCCGGCCCGTCAGACCTTCGTGATGGAGATGGTGGGCCGGGACGACCTGCCCAACGCGGTGAGCCTGAACACCGTGGTGATGAACGCCTCGCGGGTGGTGGGGCCGGCCATCGGCGGCGTGGTCATCACCCTGTTCGGGCTGGGGGTCTGCTTCTTCGTCAACGCCGCCTCGTACATCGCCGTGGTCGTCGGGCTGTCCATGATGCGCGCCGCCGAGCTCCACCCGACGTCCCCGGTGGAGCGGGCCCGGGGGCAGATCCGGGAGGGCTTCCGCTACGTCTGGCGCACCCCGGCGCTGCGCAACACCCTGCTGGCCATCGCCCTGATCGGGATCTTCGCCTACAACTTCACCGTGACCCTGGCCCTGTTGGCCAAGGTGACCTTCCATGGAGGGGCGGGCACGTACTCGCTCCTCACCGCCTGCATGGGCATCGGCGCCGTGGCCGGGGGCCTGTTCGCCGCCCACCGGGCCCGGCCCACCCCGCGACTGCTGCAGGTACTGGCGTTGGTGTTCGGCGGCCTGATGGCCGCGGTGGCCCTGGCCCCGACGCTCCTCACCGCGGCCCTGGCCATCACCGTCATGGGGGCGGCGTCGATCGGGTTCATCGCCACGGCCAACGCCACCTTGCAGCTGACCTCGGCCCCGGCCATGCGGGGGAGGGTCATGGCCCTCTACGCCATGGCCTTCCTCGGCACCACGCCCATCGGGGCCCCGCTGGTCGGAGCCATCGCCCAGTGGACCGACCCCCGGGTCGCCCTGCTGTGCGGCGCGGTGGCCACGGTGATCGCCGCCGCCCTGCTCATGTGGCGCCACCAGGCCGGAGTCCGGCGCCACGGGAGGCCGGTCGACGACGGCGAGGTCCGAGCGGCCGAGCGCCGGGCCGTGGAGGACGTCGAGTCCCGGGTGGCCTGATCGAGCCCCGGCGCCCCGCCCGCGCCGCCGGGACGGGGATCGGAACCGGGAACCTCAGGCTCCCGTCGCCTTGGGCTCCTTGGGCAGGCCCAGTACCCGCTCGCCGACGATGTTCCGCTGGATCTCGGCGGTCCCGCCCCAGATGGTCTCGGACCGACTGAAGAAGAACGATGCCTGCAGGTCGCTGACCGGGTAGTCGTCACGGCCCCGCTTCACCCGGACGTCGACCACATCGGCCGGGTCGCCGGTGAGCACCTGGCCGTCGAGCCCCAGGATGTCGATGGCCAGCTCCATGGTGGCCTGGTGGTGCTCGGACCAGAACATCTTGTTGCAGGCGCCGAGGGCGGCCATGTGGTGGGTGCCGTTGAGGGCGTCGGTGAGCGAGCGGAACCCGTTGATCTCCATGATCTTGACGTTGGCCCAGGCCGAGGCCAGGCGCTGGCGGACCAGGGGGTCGGTGCTCTTCCCGTTCTTCTGGGCCTGGGCGATGATCTGGTCGAGCTCGCGGCGGAAGCGCCGGTGGCCGGTGGTGGCCGAGGATCCCCGCTCGAACCCGAGCGTGGTCATGGCCACCTTCCACCCGTTGTTGACCCCGCCCACCACGTTCTCCTGGGGGCAGCGGGCGTTGGTGAAGAAGATCTCGTTGAAGTCGCCGCTCCCGTCCACCTGGGCGATGGGCCGCACCTCGATGCCGGGCTGGTCCATGGGGACGAGCAGATAGGAGATGCCGGCGTGCTTGGGGGCGT
>DATCBL010000279.1:0-2754 GCA_036511875.1 Acidimicrobiales bacterium | reverse complement strand
CCCTGCCGCCTACCACCGGCTGAGGTTCCCCCGGGTCGGCGGTGACGGGGCGGTCGACATCGAGACCACCCGGCCCGAGCTGCTGCCGGCCTGTGTGGCCCTGGTGGCCCACCCCGACGACGAGCGGTACCGCCCGCTGTTCGGCTCCGAGGTCACCACCCCCCTGTTCGGGGCGCGGGTGCCGGTCCTGGCCCACGAGCTGGCCGATCCCGAGAAGGGGTCGGGCATGGCCATGATCTGCACCTTCGGCGACACCACCGACGTGGTGTGGTGGCGGGAGCTGTCCCTGCCCACCCGGACCGTGGTCGGCCGCGACGGGAGGCTCCTGCCGGTGGAGTGGGGCACCGACGGGTGGGAGTCCGACGATCCCGGCGCCGCGGCGGCGGCCTACGGGGAGCTGGTCGGCCGCACGGTCCGACAGGCCCAGACCCGGATCGTCGAACTGCTGACCGGGGCGGGGGCCCTCATCGGGGACCCCACCCCCATCACCCACCCGGTCAAGTTCTACGAGAAGGGCGACCGCCCGCTCGAGATCGTCTCGTCCCGCCAGTGGTTCGTCCTGACCCTCCCCCTGCGGGACCGCCTGTTGGCCCGGGGCGACGAGCTCCGCTGGCACCCTCCCTACATGGCCCACCGCTACCGGGCCTGGGTGGAGGGCCTCAACAGCGACTGGAACATCAGCCGCCAGCGGTTCTTCGGCGTGCCCTTCCCGGTCTGGTACCCGGTCGATGCCGACGGCCAGACCGAGTTCGACCGGCCGCTCCTGGCCTCCGAGGACCGCCTGCCGGTCGACCCCTCCACCGATCTTCCCGAGGGCTACCTCGCCGCCCAGCGCGGCCAGCCGGGAGGCTTCGTGGGCGACCCCGACGTCATGGACACCTGGGCCACCTCGTCGCTCACCCCCCAGATCGCCGGCGGATGGGAGGACGACCCCGACCTGTTCGCCCGGGTGTTCCCGATGGACGTCCGTCCCCAGGCCCATGAGATCATCCGCACTTGGCTGTTCTCGACCGTGGTGCGCTCCGAGCTCGAGCACCAGGCCCTGCCGTGGACCGACGTCGCCATCTCCGGGTGGGTGCTCGACCCCAACCGCAAGAAGATGTCGAAGTCCCAGGGCGACGTGGTCACCCCGCTCCCCCTGGTGGAGAAGCACGGGGCCGACGCCGTGCGCTACTGGGCGGCCAGCGGCCGGCCCGGCACCGACACCACCTTCGACGAGGGCCAGATGAAGGTGGGGCGGCGCCTGGCCATCAAGGTCCTCAACGCCTCCCGGTTCGCCCTCGGCCGCATGGCCGCCGACGACGGGACGGTGGTGGTGCCCGGCCCGGGCTCGGTGGCCGCACCCCTCGACCGGGCCATGCTGGCCCGCCTGGCCGAGGTGGTCGAGGAGGCCACCACGGCCTTCGACGCCTACGACTACGCCCGGGCCCTCGAGCGGACCGAGTCGTTCTTCTGGTCGTTCTGTGACGATTACCTCGAGCTGGTCAAGGCCCGGGCCTACGGCGATGCGGCCCAGCCCGGCCCGGCCTCGGCCCAGGCGGCCCTGGCCCTGGCCCTCTCCGCCCTGTTGCGGCTGCTGGCCCCGGTGCTGCCCTTCGTCACCGAGGAGGTGTGGTCGTGGTGGCAGGTCGGCTCCATCCACACCTCGCCCTGGCCCCAACGGTCCGAGTTCGGCCGGTCCCTCCCCGACGAGCCCGGACCGGTGCTGGAGGTGGTGGCCGACGTGCTGGGGCAGGTCCGCCGGGCCAAAACCACGGCCAAGCGATCGATGCGGTGGCCGGTGGCCACCCTCACGGTGACCGACTCGGCCGAGCGCATCGCCGCCCTGCGGTCGGCCGAGGACGATCTGCGGGACGCCGGTGGGGTGGTGGACCTGGTCACCGCGGTGTCCGACCACGCCGACGTCGAGGTGGTGCTGGCCGACCACGAGTGACGGGGGCCGGGGCTAGGCCAGGTAGACGCTCAGGGCGGCGTCGGCCATCTCGCGGGGGGTCCCCTCCTGCTCGATGCGACCGTGCACCATGATGGCCGCCCGGGTGGCCACCGACAGGGCGGTGGTCACGAACTGCTCGACCATCAGGATGGTGATCCCCTGCTGAGCCAGGCTCCCGACCAGCTCGTAGAGCTCATGCACGACCAGGGGGGCCAGCCCCATGGAGAGCTCGTCGAGCAGCAGGACCTTGGGCCGGGTGACCAGGGCCCTCGAGACGGCCAGCATCTGCTGCTCGCCACCGGACAGGGTCCCGGCCATCTGCCGGCGCCGCTCCTTCAGACGGGGGAACGTGGCGAAGGTCTCCTCCTCCACCTCCTTGATGGTGATGCCGCCGCGGTAGGTCCAGATGCGCAGGTTCTCGCGCACGGTCAGGTTGGGGAAGATCCCCCGGCCCTCGGGAATGGCGCAGAGGCCGCTCTTGACCAGTTTCTCCGTGGCCGTCTTCCCCACTGGTGTGTCGCCCACCAGCACCTCGCCCGAGCTCGGCCGCATGCGGCCGTTGATGAGCTTGAGCAGCGTCGACTTGCCGGCGCCGTTGGGCCCGAGCAGCGCGAAGACGCTTCCCGGCGGCACCACCAGGTCCACCCCGTGCAGCACTTCGATCCGCCCGTAGGCGGCCCGGACGTCCCGGACCACGATGCTCGGGGGCAGCTGGAGCGGCCCGGGCTCGGGTTCGGGCTCGGCGGGCCCGGCCGGCGGGGCGGGGTTGCCCGGGTCGCCGGGGCCGCCGGGGCCGCCGGGGTCGCCGGGGTCGCCGGGGT
>DATCBL010000278.1:0-2869 GCA_036511875.1 Acidimicrobiales bacterium | reverse complement strand
CATCCAGACCATTGAAGATCAGGGAGCTCACGACGTCGGTGCTGATCGAGAGGTGGTCGGGTACGAGAGTCCAGAGGGCTCCGGTCAGTACCGCGGCGGCCGTGATCGAAACGACGGAGCGCCAGAAGGATCTGTCGGTCTCGGTCATGAGACCGGTGATCCTAGTTTCCAACCCCTCGTCGCCCTCGGTCATCCGTCCGCGCCCCAGGGACTGCTGAAGGCGCTGGGCGGAGAGCGTCGAGGTGTCGGAGCCCACCCGGTCGCGCCGGACCCTCGTCGGTTCATCGCCCCCATGACCCCGGGGCGGTTCCACCCGGAGGCTCGGGAGTTACGTCAGGGCGCGACGACCGACACCGAGTACGCCTCGGACGCCTGGGCGCCGGCGCCGTCGGTGACCGTGACGGTGAACGCGTAGGTGCCCACGGTTCTGGTCGTCCCGGTGAACTCGCCTGACGGGTGGAGGTTGATCCCCTTGGGCAGGGCGCCCTGGGAGATCGAGAAGTGGTAGCTCGGATGCTTGAGCGACGTGCCCACGTCCCCCCCGGCCGCCACGATCTGCCCCGTGGTCAAGGGGTCGCCCTCCGTGGACTGGTCCATGGTGCGGGTGACGATGGTTAGTGGATAGCTCGTGTACGGGGGGACGGCGGCCATGGTGGCCGTGCAGGTCACCCCCCCCACTCCCGTGGCCCACGAGTCACAGGAGGTCCCCGTCGGGTTCAGCCGGTTCTGGGCGGTCAGGGAGTGCATGAACTGCATGGCCGCGGTCATGGTGGGATAGGGCTGGTCGTTCACGTTGACCATGCCGAAGTTGTCGTTCTCCCCGTCCCCGGGCCGGCCGTTGGCGGGCTCGTCGACGTACTGGAACCAGTCGTCCCCGACCAGCCAGGGTGAATCCAGGTACAGCGGCGAGGCGAAGTTCTCGAAGTCCTGGGCCCGGGCCTGCTGGGTGGGGCTGGTCAAATAGATGCCCGGCATGGTGCTGGGGTCGGTCGGGCTGGGCGAGATGAAGGCGTACTCGCCGATCATCAGCGGTCGCTTCACGTACTGCTCGAAGTCGGCCAGGTTGGAATCGACCGGCAGGTACTGGGGCCAGCTCCTGGTCACCAGCTGGGCGAGACCGGGCTGGAGGACGTAGTCCTCGATGCTGAAGACGTCGACGTACGGCTGGGCCGCCTCCAGCAGCTGCGGCGAGATCTCCGATCCCTCGGCCTTGATCCCGAGGTTGAGGTGGTGGGGGTCGTACTGGTGGAGGGCGGCCGAGGTGACCTGGAAGTACCGGGTGGCCAGGGCGTAGACGAAGCCCTGCGGGTTCCCCACGTACTGCTGGGCGACGGCCAGTCCGGGCGACCCGGCCGGCAAGGCCAGGTACTCGGTCAGGGGATCTTCGGACCCCACGGGCACGCCCCAGTTGAGTTCGCTGTCGGTGAAGTAGCCGATCAGGTTGGGGTCGTTGGCCAGAGGGGCCACTTGGGTCGCCGCCACGTTGTTGACCCCGGTGACGAACGAGGGCGAGAACCAGTCGTTGCCGCTGGCCATGGTCAGCTGGACCTCGTAGGGCATCTTCGAGGAGAGATCGGCGGTGTCCGAGAACGCCCCCATGGTGTTGAAGCCCCAGGAGCGCAGCCGCCCGAGCGTCGCCGTCCCCCAGGCACTCGTGCTCGGATAGTTGTTGGCCACCGTCTGGCAGTAGGGACAGGTGCCGGTCACCTGGTCGGTGCCCGACCCGTCCGGAGCCACGGTGTCGATCCCGGCGGCGTAGAACGGCTGACCCTGGGGCGTCACCAGCCACCACCGGCCCTTGGACTGGCCCAGGCTGAAGTACCCGGTGGCCGGGAACGTCGATTTGGGCGCCTTGACCGTCCTGGCCTGCGCCCTCGGCGCCGCTCCGGCCCGGCTCGCGCCCACCGCCAGGCCCACCGTGGCCAGCACGAGGACCAGCCCCAGCCTCGCCGCCGCCGTCGCTCCCTGCTTCTTGGTTCTCACTCGGCCGTCTCCCCCCGCCATGATCGGCGCCAGGCTAGCAGCGTCGGGGCCGAGCGGCCCAGGATCCCCACTGATCCCCGCTGACCGATGGCCTCACCTAGTGTGACGCCATCGAATTCCATCGACTCTGCGGCGACCCCGGACGGTGACCGACCGAGGGGTGCCTGACCGGCGCCGTGCTCTGGCGGCGTGCCCCCGTGGCGTCGGACCGGGCCCGCCCGCGCCGAGCCCGGTGCGTCGGCGCGCCGTCCGCCTGGGCCTGGCCGTCCCGCTGGTGGCCCTGACTGGGCTGGTGGTCATCTCGGACCCCTCCGCCTCGGGGTCCGCGGCGCGCACCCCCCACCTCAGCGGCGCCAGCTTCTCGGAGACCTGGACCACCGGGCAGTTGCCTGACGCCGGCGGGCCCATCGCCCTCTCGTCGCCGGTTCCGGTCAGCCTGGGAGGCCAGCCGTCCATGGTGGTGGGGGACCGCCACGGGAACCTCTTCGCCTTCCATCTGGGCGGGTCGTCGGCGACCGCACCACCGGGGTGGCCGACCACCAACGAGAGTGGGCCAATCGACTCGACTCCGTCCATCTCCGACTCGGGTGGTCGGACCTCGGTGCTGGTCGGATCGGGCAACGACGCCGACCCCGGGCCCGGGGGATACTCGGCCTTCGGCCCCACCGGGTCCCAGCTGTGGTTCACCCAAGTGGTCAATCCACCCAGCGACACCGCCCCGGCCGGGGGCGTGGAAGCCGGTCTGGCCGTCGGTTCGCTCCAGTCCGGTGGGTCGGATGCCGTGGCCGGATCGCTGGGCCAGGTCTCCTACGCCCTCGACGCCTCCAGCGGGACCCCGCTCACCGGGTGGCCGTTCCTCAACACCGACAGCACCCACTCGACCGCG
>DATCBL010000277.1:0-13677 GCA_036511875.1 Acidimicrobiales bacterium | reverse complement strand
CAACTGCCGCTGGCTCTCCCGCGAGGTGTCGAGGGCCACTAGCAACCGGTTGAAGGCCCGGCGCAGCCGGCCGAGCTCGTCGGGCCCGCCGGGGTCCAGCCGTCTCGAGACATCGGTGGTCTCGGCCAGCTCCTCCACCGTCTCGGTCAGGCTGTTGAGCGGCCGGAGGGCGGTGCGGCCCACGGCCAGTCCGAGCAGGATGGCCACGGCCACCCCGCCCAGAACTATGAACCACAGGGCCAGGGCCAGGTGGCGGAGCTCCTGGTTGACGCCGGTCAGGGGCGTGGTGATCTGCAGGGCGCCGCCGTGCCTCAGTCCCACCGGCCCCACGTACCCCCGGTAGACGAAGCCAGGAGGGAGGGTGGCCACCACCTCGCGGGCGTCGACGCCGTTCACGGTGGAGGAGAAGTAAGAGGTCGGCGCCTGGCCCTGACTGGCCGCCGAGGCCTTGACGGCGTCGGGGATGGCCAGCACCTGCGGATCGTCAGGGGTGTTGACCATGCCGTTGGCCAGCACCACCTGGATGCAGTTGCCCTGGGTTGTGCTGCACTGGTTGATGATGGGTCGTTGATCCTGGATGGCGGCCTGGATAGTTTGCTGAGCCGCGGCGTTGAGGCTGACGTCCACCGATCCGACCAGGGAGTTGTAGGCCACCAGGTACGTAGCCACCGACCCGAGCACCACCACCACCAGCACCGCGGCCGTCGTGGCCAGCACCAGTCGCCCCCGGAAGGTCACGGCCGGCCACCGGCTCGCGGTGCTCGGGGCCACCGCCTACGGCCTACGGCTCGCGCAGGACATAGCCGACCCCGCGCGCGGTGTGGATCAGGCGCGGCTCGCCGCCGGCCTCGGTCTTGCGTCGGAGGTAGCCGACGTAGACGGCCAGGGAGTTGGTGCCCGAGTCGAAGGTGTAGCCCCACACCCGGTCGAGGATGAGCTCGCGGGTCAGGACCTGGCGGGGGTGGCGCAACAGCAGCTCCAGGAGGTCGAACTCGATCCGGGTCAGGGTGAACGGGCGGTCGCCGCGGTGGGCCTCGCGGGTCACCGGGTCGAGCTGGAGGTCGGCGAAGTGGAGGGCCTCGCCGGTGTCGTCGGGCCGTCGCCGGAGGAGAGCCCGGAGGCGGGCCAGCAGCTCGGCCAGGGCGAACGGCTTGACCAGATAGTCGTCGGCGCCGGCGTCGAGCCCCTGGACGCGGTCGTTGATGGCGTCGCGGGCGGTCAGCATGAGCACCGGGGTGTCGTCGTAGGCCGCCCGCAGGCGCCGGCAGACCTCGAGGCCGTCGATGACCGGGAGCCCGATGTCCAGGATGACCGCATCGGGGGGGCGGACGGCGACCTCCTCCAAGGCCTGCGGGCCGTCACCGGCCAGCGAGACCTCGTATCCCTCCAGGCGGAGGGCCCGGTTGAGGGCGCCGCTGACCGCTGGATCGTCATCCACGACGAGGACTCGCATCGGGCCGGGAGCCTATCGGGGTCGTGCTCGTTTGCCGTGGCACGGGCGCCGTCTCACGCCCGGTGACCTGGACCGGTCCGCTTCCCTCGGCCCATCGGACCGCGGAGGTCCGGCGCGGGCGAGAGTACCCTGGTCCGGTCGCCGGAGCGTGCCCGGCGCGCCGGTCCGAGGTAGTTCAATTGGCAGAACGCTGGCCTTTGGAGCCAGATGTTGGAGGTTCGAGCCCTCCCCTCGGAGCTCAGGCCCCGGCCTTGCGGGCCCGACTCCGCTGGCGTCCCCGGGTGGCCTGGTCGAGGACGACCTTCCGGAGCCGCACCGCCCCCGGAGTGACCTCCACGCACTCGTCGTCGGAGATGAACTCGAGGGCCTGTTCCAGTGAGAGCAGCAGCGGGGGGGTCAGTCGGATGGCCTCGTCGGCGGCGGCCGAGCGGATGTTGGTCTGCTTCTTCTCCTTGGTCGGGTTGACGTCCATCTCCTCGTCGCGGGCGTTCTCCCCGACCACCATGCCCTCGTAGACCTCGGTGCCCGGCCCGACCAGCAGGATGCCCCGCTCCTGCAGGCTCATCAGGGTGTAACCGGTGGTGAGGCCGCGGCGGTCGGCCACCATGGAGCCGTTGCGCTTGGTCTTGAGCTCGCCGTGCCACGGCTCCCACCCGTCGAAGACGTGGTGGAGCATGCCGGTGCCCCTGGTCTCGGTCATGAACTCGGTGCGGAACCCGACCAGACCTCGGGCCGGCACCCGGTAGTCCATCCGCACCCACCCGGTGCCGTGGTTGACCATCTCGATGAGCAGACCCTTGCGCAGCGCCATCAGCTGGGTGACCACGCCCAGGTAGTCGTCGGGCACGTCGATGGCCACCCGCTCCATGGGCTCGTGGAGCTTGCCGTCGATCTGGCGGGTCACCACCTGGGGCTTGCCCACGGTGAGCTCGAAGCCCTCGCGTCGCATGGTCTCCACCAGCACGGCCAACTGCAGCTCGCCCCGGCCTTGGACCTCCCAGGTGTCGGGTCGCTCGGTGGGCAGCACCCGCAGCGACACGTTCCCCACCAGCTCGGCGTCGAGCCGGCTGAGGATCTGCCGGGCGGTGACCTTGGACCCGTCGGTGCCGGCCAGGGGGGAGGTGTTGATCCCGATGGTCATGGCCAGGCTGGGCTCGTCGACGGTGATCACGGGAAGGGGTCGCGGGTCGTCGGGGTCGGCCAGGGTCTCGCCGATGGTGATCTCGGCCATCCCGGCCACCGCGGCGATCTCCCCCGGCCCGGCCTCGGCGGCATCCACCCGGTCGAGGGCGTCGGTGATGTAGAGCTCGGTGATCTTGGTCCGCTCGATGGTCCCGTCCAGCTTGCACCAGGCCACCAGCGATCCCTTGCGGAGGGTGCCGTTGTGGATCCGGCAGATGGCCAGGCGTCCCAGGTAGGGCGAAGCGTCGAGATTGGACACGATGGCTTGGAGGGGGATGTCCGGGTCGAAGTGGGGGGCCGGGATCCGGTCCACGATGGCGGCGAACAGGGGCTCGAGGTCGGTGCCCTCCACCCCCTGGGAGGTGGCGGCCCACCCGGCCCGGGCGTTGGAGAACAGGATGGGGAAGTCGATCTGGTGCTCGTCGGCGTCGAGGTCGAGGAAGAGCTCCTCGACCTCGTGGACCACCTCGTCGATGCGGGCGTCGGGGCGGTCGACCTTGTTGATGACCACCACCACCGGCAGACGGGCCTCGAGGGCCTTGCGCAGCACGAACCGGGTCTGGGGCAGGGGGCCCTCGGAGGCGTCCACCAGCAGCAGGACGCCGTCGACCATGGTCAGGCCCCGCTCGACCTCCCCGCCGAAGTCGGCGTGCCCGGGGGTGTCGATGATGTTGATCTTGACCCCGTTGTGGATGACCGCGGTGTTCTTGGCCAGGATGGTGATGCCCTTCTCCCGCTCCAGGTCGCCCGAGTCCATGACCCGCTCGTTGACCGACTGGTTGTCCCGGAAGGCCCCGGACTGCCACAGCATGGCGTCGACCAGGGTGGTCTTGCCATGGTCGACGTGGGCCACGATGGCCACGTTGCGGATGTCGTCACGGGTCTGGGTGGGCATGAGGGCTTGAGGCTACCCGCCGTGGCCAAGGGCCCAGTCGGGGGACGGCTGGTCCGGTCGGAGGACCGGGCGGCGTCCACCCAGACTACGACGCCGCGGTGCAGGACACGGTGCCCGACGTGGAGCCGACGGCCACCGACCCGGTGAGCGGCCAGCTCAGCGCGCTGGTCGACGGGGTCGACTGGGCCGGCGGGCAGCTGGGTTCGGTGCCCTGGTAGGTCTCGGCCGACGAGTCCAGGTTCCACGAAGCGGTGCCCGGGGTCAGATAGTACGGGGGGGAGTAGAGGGCCAGCCGGGGGTCGAAGTTGTAGTCCTTGGAGTAGCCGGTCACGATGCCCCCCCCGCCGAAGGTGCCGACGGCGCCGCGTGAGTTCTGCTGGATCGACCCGTAGACGGTGAGCGTTCCCTCCACCGACGGCCCGCCGCCACCGCCCCCCGAGGCCGAGTAGTTGTTAACGGCGAAGGACTGCTGGAGCCCGAGGATCGAGGCGTCGATGGTGAGGCCGGCACCCTGCGGGCTGCCCGAGGAGGTGGCCGGGTCGCACAGCGGGGCGGTCGGTCCGGTCAGGGGGTCGGTCATCACCGGGGTGGCGTTGTTGCAGCTGGCCAGCACGTTGCCGTTGCTATCCACGGGCCGGGAGATCTCGACGTAGTTGTAGGCGATGAGGCCGAGCACGTCGTTGGGGGTGGCGCCGGTGGCACTGTTATAGGCGCACAGGCTCTCCTGGGCCGTCCCGTACGGCCACGTGCAGTCGGCGTACTTGATCGGACCGTCGACCACTACGTCGTTGTTGGCGCTGATGGTCAAGTGGCCCGACAGGCTGCCCTGGACGAAGACGTCGCCCTCGGTGTCGGGCGACGAGGTCTGTCCCTGGTAGCAACCGGGGCAGGTGGCCTGGGTCTGGGTGTCGAAGGTGCAGGTCCCGCGTCCCCTGATGCAGGCGGCCTGGTAGCCGTCGAACGGATTGACCCCGGCGATGGTCGGGTTGGTGGACGGGTTCTGGTCGACGTAGACGACGCCATTGGCGGGCAGATTGGCCACCGTGGTGCCGTCGGTGGGGCAGGTGTTGGTGTTGGTGGACAGGTCGAGCGAGCTGTCGGTGGCCGACTCCGGGCTGAGCACCTTCATCTTGCCCACCCCGCCGACCACGCTGAGGGTGATAGTGGTCGGTCCCACGTAGTAGCAGCCGTTGGCCTGGGCAAAGCTGCCCAGCTTGAGGTTGTCGGACGGGATGGTCTCGAGGTTCTTGGCACTGTGGGAGCTGGTGGCCGGGTTGTAGTTTCCCATGTCGTTGGCGGCCGCGTTGGAGCAGCCGGGAGGCCCACCGTTCCTCCCGTCCAAGGGGTCCACGAACTGGCAGCTCGGGTCGGCGGTCGTCGCTCCCCAGTACGGAGCCGTCGAACCGAAGTCCGGCTGTCCGTCCACGAAGATGGAGTCGTTGGAGAAGACCGGCCCGTTGAGGGTGTCCGACGGGGCGAAGTACACCGGGGTGCAACTTCCGCTGTTGTTGTACCCGGTGGCCCACCAGTACCGGCAGCTGGACGGCACCCCTGCCGACTCGAAGTTGGTCCACCACACGTTGTCGAGGAATCCGTTGGCCGGGACGAATTTGGCGATGCTGGAGTAGTAGGCGTCCTTGCTCCCACCGAACCCGGCGGCGCCGACGACCTGTACCTGCAGACTGGTCAGGGCCTTGGTCGTGGAGTCGATGACGGCCTGGGGGTTGTCGAACTTGTAGTACTCGGGGACGATACCGTTGCCCAGGTCGGTGTCGGGCACCTCGCTCCAGGTCCCGTAGGACACGCCGGCACACTGGGCGTTGCCGTTGGTCGCCGTGTTGCACGCCGCCAGATAGGGGTTGGCGTTGATGGCGTCGGTGTAGGTGTTGAGTCCCGAGGCCAGGGCCCGATAGGCGTAGCGCTGGACGTTGGCCTGGGTCAGGATCGGGTCGTTGTTGGCGATGTTGGTCACCATCACACCGCCGATCGTGGTCAGCAGGACCGAGATGGCCACCACCAGCACGATGGCCGCCTGCCCGGCGTCGGAGGTGCCCGGACCGCGGCGCCACCGGGCGAGGAGCGCGTCGGCCCGGCCCGCAGGGGGACGGGTCCGGTCCGCTCGACGGGGACGGGTTGGGGTGAGGATCTTGAGCATGGTGACCTATCCCACGAGGGTGCTGTAGAGGTACGAGGAGGACGAGAGGCGGTAGACGGAGAAGCTGTTCTCCTGCATCGGGGCGCCCTGCACCTGCACCTGGAGGTCGACCTGGACGCTCTGGATGGTGTCGGCCGGGCAGTTGGAGCTGGTCGGGTCGCCGTTACCGTTGGTGGTCGGCGCCGCGCAGGTGGCGAAGTTGGGGAGGATCCCGCTCGGGGCCCCGGCCGGGGTGGCCGACGGGGTCCCGCCGGCGTTGGGGGTGTAGGTGGCGCTGTACGGGTCGAGGGTGTTGTAGGTGAAGATTGGCCCTCCGACGCCGCCTGGGCATGGGCTGAGGGTGAGCGTTCCGCTGCACAGGGTCAGGCCGTTGGTCACGTTGTTGACGGTGACCAGCCGGGTGCCCGAGGCCGAGAAGGTGCACTGGGTGGTGGCCGTGAGGGTGGTGGGGCAGCCGGACGCGGCCGGGAACTCGGTCACGGTGAACTGGGCGGTCGGGAACTTGCACCCGGCGCACTGGGTGGGGGTGGAGAGGCCCATCACGATCTTGGCCGGCCCGTTGGCCCCCTGGGCGCTCCCGACGTTGGCGTAGAAGGTGGTGGAGTAGGATCCGACTGTGGCCGGCGGGAAGGCCGGGCAGGGGACATTGGTCGCCCCGCAGGCCCCGGCCACGGTGGTGGTCAGGGTGGGGGCCGGCTCGACCTGGCTGCGGAGCAGCCGCTGGATGATGATCGAGCTGGGCAGGAGCTGGTCGGTGGCGGTATAGCTCGAGGTCACCGTGGTCCCGGCCGAGAGGTAGGTGGACAGGACGCTGCCCATGAGGCCGAAAAGCACCAGGAGGGCGGTGAAGGCCACCATCAGCTCGACCAAGGTGAGCCCGTCGTCGCCGCGGCGACGGTGCTCGTCGGACCACCTCGACGGCCGGGGTGCGGCGGTCACTGCACCACCTGCACGGGGCTCGGGAGCCCGTAGGAACCGTTGCCGGCGGGGGCGCCGCTCAGCACCTGGGTGTTTCCGGACACCACCAGGGTGCCGTAGGCGGTGCCGTTCACCGAGAGGGAGTAGGAGCCGTAGGGCACCGCGGTGCGGCTGAGTCCGTCGGAGCCGGTGGTGGGCAGGTTGTAGATGTCCGCGCCGCATCCGGCCGCCGCGGTGGTGGTCAGCCAGACGGTGACTCCGGCGTGGGCCAGCCCGGACAAGGGCGCGTTCACCTGGAGCGAGGCCAGGCCCAGCGGGACGGTGGGGGACGGCATGCCGATGGTGGACCCGGAGACGCCCCCGGGGATGGTGGTGGCGTTGACGACGTTGTAGGCGTTGGACTCGCTCGGGCAGTCACCGGCGAAGAGGTTGTACCCGCCGAGGAAGGGGAAGACCACGGGCAGGGTGGTGGTGTTGGCGCCGCCGGCGGTCACCGCGGTGACGTAGGTCTGGGTGGCGGTGAGCCCGGAGTTCAGTCCGGAGTTGTTGATCTCGACCGGCACACCGGCCGCGGCGTTCCCGGAGAGACCGCTCGGGGTCACGTCGGCCCAGGACCCGGAAGGCCCGCCGGTCGAGGTGAGCACCACCGCTCCGGTCGGGGTGGCGCCGACGGCCGAGCACGTGCCCGAGGCGCCGCCGGTGCAGTCGATGTCGTCGAAGTAGAGGATGTTGTCGCTGGCGGGCAGCCCGGCGGCCGACCAGTTGGTGGTGGTCCCGCCCAGGTTGGCGGTGTCGATCAGGAAGCCGGCCGGCGAGCTGGCCAGGGTGCCGGTGGCCATGATGAGGCACGACCCGCTGGCCGGGCAGGCCACCTGGTTGAGGGAGCTGACCGTGCCCCCTCCGTTGGGCACGGTGTCCAGGTGCCAGGTGTCGGAGCTGGCGGCGCTGATGGTCCCGGTGAAGATCACCGGGGTGCCGGCGTTGGTCCCGATGGCGACGCAGGTGGTCGTCGACGGGCAGAGCATCTGGCTGAGGGCGGTGACCGGATTCGTCCCGCTCAGGGGGAACTCGGCGGTGAACGTGCCCGACGTCGATCCCCAGAGGACGAGCGCCCCGCTGGTGGCGAGGGTTGTCCCGGTCCCGAGCACCAGGCACTTGGTCCCGCTCGGGCAGGTGATCGAGGACAGCGCCGAGATCGTGGCCCCGGTGATGGTGTCGGCCGTCCAGGCCACGGTGGTCCCGAGCCCCGAGGCGGCCGCGCCGGAGAGGACGAACGGCGAGGCGGTGGTGGCCAATCCGACCTTGCCCGTCCCGATGGCCAGGCAGGCATTTGCGGTGGGACACGTCACCTGGGTGAGCGTCGAGATGGAGAAGCCGCTCGCCGTACCGACCGCCCAGGCGCCGCTCCCGGACGGACCGGACAGGAGGATGGGCCCGGTCGACGTGGTGGCGATGGCCACGCAGCCGGTGGCTCCGACCGGGCACTGGAGCCCGGAGACGGACGTGGTGGCGGGTAGGGGGTCAGACGCCCAGGTATCCGAGGTCGTGCTCCCCGAGACGGTGATGGTGCCGGCCAGCACCACCCCCACCCCGGTACTGGTGGTGCCGACGGCCACGCACTGCGTCGGGGACGGGCAGGTCACCTGGGTGAGCGTCGCTCCCGCCGTGCTCATCCCGAGCCCGGCGAGCGAGTCGGCGGTGAGGCCCCGGGTGGCGCCCGTGGTCGAGCTCACGATGACCGCCCCGTTGGTCCCGTAGCCCACGCCGACGCAGGCCGAGCCTGAGGTCGTGCAGGCCTCGGAGGTGATCCGGGTGACCGACCCGGCGCCCGGGACAGTGACCGTCGACCAGGTGGAACCGGTGGACCAGGCCAGCTGGGCGTTGCCGCTGGCATTCTGACCGGCGGCCACGCAGGTGATCTGACCCGCGCCCAGGCAGCTCACCCCGTCCTCGACCGCGGTGGTCGACGGATAGGACAGATTGATGGTGCTGCCCTGGTCGTAGGCCGGGTAGTTGGCCGCGGCGAGCGCTTGGACCCGGGTGACCGATCCCACCACCACCGTGAGGGTGGGCACGGTGCCCTGGGGGAGGCTGGAGGGTGGGCTCCAGACGTGGCCGGCGTAGGAGCCGGCCGGCGCCGCCGCGCCGCCGGCGGCGTTGGCCACGAAGACCGGGGTGCCGTAGGTCGATCCGGCCGGGTAGCCGGAGACGGGCTGGCCGACCGAGACCGTGTAGGTGCCGGGCTTGACCTGGGCGAAGACGCACCCGTACGGGTCGGGGTAGAGATTGAGGACCTGGGGCCCGCTGAGGGTGACCGGGATGGAGGTCACCCGCTCACTCCACGGGTTGCCCTGGCTGTCGTTGGCGGTCGAGTCGCCGCTGAACTGCAGGGCCAGGAAGCCGAGGGTCTGGACCCCGAACGGCGGGTAGTTGATCATGACGCTGTCCTGGACTTGGTTCACGTCGGCGTTGGGACCCCACGACACGGTGACGGTGAGCTTGAGCAGCTGGGGCGTTCCCGAGGTGCACAGGTTGGGCTTCGGGTTCTGCTTGACCGTCGAGCCGCTGGCGAAGGTCCCGGTCCCCCCGGTCACCCCGGTCAGGGCGATCGACGGGGAGGTCTGGGTGCCGGTGTAGAAGAAGGTCTGGCCGCCGATCTTGGCCGACTGGGGTGCGGTGGGGGTTGCGGCGGTGAAGTTGGCCACCGAGGCCACCGGGAGCACGTCGGAGGAGGCGGGACTGGTCGGGAGCGGAAGGGTGACCGACGAGGTCGAGGTGGTCGAGACCAACCCGGAGTTCTGCACCGTCTCCCATTCGTACTTGGAGGTCAGGGCGTATGTGGTGCCACCCCGGGACTCGGTGGGGGTGGCGATCTCGGTCTGGGTGATGGGCCCGGACATGGTGCCGGTCTGCGAGCTGCACGGGCTGGTGGCACAGGTCAGGACGTTGCCCGCCGTCGAGGTGTAGGAGACCGGGACGACGACCGCCGAGCTCCCGGTGCCGGTGGTCACCTGGGCCACCTGGGGAACCGACGCCGTGGCTGCCGCGAAGCTGGCCGTGGAGGTGACGTTGATGGAGGAGACGGCGTTGAGGGCCCGGCCGTTGGAGGCCCCGGTCACCGTCTGGGCGAAGGTCGGGGAGGGCCCGGACGGCGGTTCCGTGGTGTCGACGATCACTGCACCCGAGTTCGGGTTGACCGGGGGCGAGGTGTTGGAGAGGGTCTCGGTCCACCGCTCGGCGATGGAGAGGGCGGTCTGCTGGTTCTTCGACTGCCCGGCCTGGGTGAGGGACGCGGTGAAGAGGTAGGACAGCGGGAGGAGGGCGACCAGGAGGACGACGAAGGCCACCATCACCTCGATCAGGGTCACCCCGTCGTCGCCGGCCCGTCCCGCGGCCCGCTCGGCCGTGCGGGCGCGGACCGCTGACAAGGTGCGGGCCCGGATACGGGTCGAATGGGTCGTTCGGTTGGTGAACATGGCGCTGAGTGGCAGAGTACGGCCGGGGAACGTTGTGTTCCTAGACGTGATTCCACCTGTACCAGGGATAACGACCGACTCGGGGCCGAACTTGAGGAATCCCTGACCTGGGAGTTCGCCACTCAGCGTGGCCGAAGGGGCCGCGGCGGGCCGGCCCCGGTACGTACCCCTCTAGTACGAGCGGGGCAGCCCCAGCGAGTGTTGGGCCACGAAGTTGAGGATCATCTCCCGGCTGACCGGGGCGATCCGGAGGAGCCGGGCCATCCCCCACAGGTCGGCCAGCCCGTACTCGGAGGACATGCCGTTGCCCCCGTGGGTCTGGATGGCCTGGTCCAGGGCGCCGAGGGTGGCCTCGGCCGCGGCGTACTTGGCCATGTTGGCCGCCTCGCCCGCCTCGGGGGTGTCCCCGGCGAAGTCGCACAGCCAAGCCGCCTTGTCGGTCATCAGCCGGGCCAGCTCCACCTCGATCTTGGCCTTGGCCAAGGGGTGGGAGATGCCCTGGTGACGTCCGATGGGGGTGCCCCAGACCTCGCGCCCCTTGGCGTACTCGGCCGCCTTGGCCAAGGCGTAGCGGGCGATGCCGTTGGCGGTGGACGCCGACAGGATGCGCTCGGGGTTGAGCCCGAAGAACACCTGGCGCAGCCCCTCGCCCTCGGCCCCGATCAGCCGGTCCGCCTCCACCTGGACGTTGTCGAAGAACAGGGTGTACTGCTTCTCCGGGGCGGTGATCTCCACCGGCAGCACCTGGCGGTCCAGACCCGGGGTGTCGGTGTCCACCACGAAGAGGGAGAGCCGGCCCCGGCCGGTGTCGGGGTCCACCCCGGACCGGGTCACCACCAGGACGGCCTGGCACTCGTCGACGCCGGAGATGTAGTACTTCGAGCCGTTGAGCCGGTAGATGTCGCCGTCCTTGGTGGCGGTCAGCGAGAGATTGTGGGTGTTCGACCCGGCGTCGGGCTCGGTGATGGCGAAGGCCATCTTGAGCTGGCCGGTGGCGAAGCCGGGCAGCCAGCGCTGCTTCTGGGCCTCGGTGCCGAACTTGGCGATGATGGTGGCGCAGATGGCCGGCGAGACCACGATGACCAGGAGAGGGCAGCCGGCGGCGGCCAGCTCCTCGGCCACCGCGGCCAGCTCGGAGATCCCGCCGCCGCCGCCGCCGTACTCCTCGGGCACGTTGACTCCGAGGAACCCGGCCTCGGCCACCGCCTGCCACAGCTCGTCGGTGCGCTCGTCGGCGTGGGCCTTCTTCACGTAGTACTCGTGGCCGAACTTGGAGGCGATGGCGCCGACCGCCTCCCGCAGCATCTGTTGCTCGTCGGATTCGATGAAGTCCATGGTGTGCTCCTCGGTGGTTCGGCTGGGCGATCCGGTGGGTGTGGTGGAGAAGGGTCCTGTGGTGGGGCCCGGGGGTCGGGCTCAGTCGCCCTCGGGGAGCAGCTGGACCGGGATGTCGACGGCTCGACTCCGAAGGTACTCGCCCAGCCCCTTGGCCTGCGGATCGGGACGGGTGGAGCTGGCCACCCCCTCGCCCAGCAGCCCGACCACCACGAAGTTGAGGGCGGCCAGGTTGGGGAAGGGGTAGCGGCGGACCTCCAAGTCGTCGGCCTCGGGGAGGAGGGCCCGGAACCGTTCGACGGTGAGGAACGAGTCGAGCCAACGCCAGGCCGCCCCGGTGCGGGCCCACAGGCCGACGTTGGCGTTGCCGCCCTTGTCGCCCGACCGGGCCCCGATGGTGTCGGCGGCGGCGGGAGCGGGGCCTCCGACTCGGCCAGGTAGGCGTGGTGGGGCACCGGCACCCGTCGGCCGTCGGCGTGGACCGTCTCGGGGACGACCAGGCCGGCGGGCACCAGGGCCGGCCAGTAGACGCCGTAGACCGTGCCCGACGAGGGCGGAGCGGTGAGGTGGAGCCCGGGGTACCCGGCCAGGGCCAACTCGGTGGCCGCGCTGGAGAAGCGTCGCCCCACCGTGTCGGCCTCGGCGTCCTTCACCGTGACCCGGAGCTGGGCGGTGGCCTCGGCGTTGACCGGGGCGTCGGCCTTGTCCGAGCGGATGAGGCGGGCGTCGAACTCGGCGAATCGGTCGAGGGACCCGGCCCCGCCGAGGGCCTGTTCCAGCGAGCGCAGAGTGACGGCGGCCTTCTCCTCGATGTCCAGACCGGTCAGCACGAAGGTCATCGAGTTGCGCCACCCGCCCAGGAGGTTGAGGCTCACCTTCACGTCGGCGGGCGCCGGCTGCCCCCGGGTCCCCGAGATCCTCACCCGGTCCGGGGCCTGCTGCTCGACGGCGACGGTGTCGAAGCGGGCCAACACGTCGGTGTTGGGGTACTCCGGGCCGGCGATCTCGTAGAGCAGCTGAGCGGTCACCGTGCCCACCGACACCTCTCCGCCGGTCCCCTCGTGCTTGGTGATCACCGACGAGCCGTCGTCGGCCACCTCGGCGATCGGGAACCCCGGGTAGGCCACGCCCTCCACCTCGGTGAAGAAGGAGTAGTTGCCTCCGGTGGCCTGCGGCCCGCACTCGATGACGTGGCCGGCCACCACCGCGCCGGCCAGCCGGTCCCAGTCGGTGGGGTCCCAGCCGTGGTGCCAGGCGGCCGGTCCCACCACCAAGGAGGCGTCGGTGATCCGGGGGCAGACCACCACGTCGGCGTCACCGTTCAGGGCCTCGACGATGGGCCACGCCCCGAGGTAGGCGTTGGCCGAGATGACCTGGCCGGAGGCGTCGGCCAGGGGCCTCCCGGTGTCCAGGTGGTCGAGGGGGTGCCCGTCCCGCTCGAGCTCCCCGAGGCGGGCCAGCAGGTCATCGCCCTCGACATAGGCGACCCGGACGGCCAACCCCAGCCGGTCGGCCAGGGCCCGCACCTGGTCGGCGAGTCCGGACGGGTTGAGGCCCCCGGCGTTGGTCACCACCTTGATGCCCCGGTCGGCACAGGTGCCGAGCACTTCTTCCATCTGGGTGAGGAAGGTGTGGGCCCACCCCCGGCTCGGGTCCCGCTGGCGGCCCTTCCAGAGGATGAGCATGGTGAGCTCGGCCAACCAGTCGCCGGTGAGGACGTCGATGGGCCCTCCCTCGACCATCTCGCGGGCGGCCGAGAGCCGGTCCCCGTAGAAGCCCGAGCAGTTGGCGATGCGCAGGGGGCCGGCCATCAGCCGGTCCCATCGGATCGGCCGCTGGCCGCGGCACCGTCGTGGTCGGCGGGATCGGCGTCGGTGTCGACGACCACCAGCACCCGACCCGTCTCCACCTGGTCGCCTTCGGCCACCGTCACCGAGGTCACGGTGCCGGCGGAGGTGGCGTGGACGGCGTGCTCCATCTTCATGGCCTCCAGCACCACCAGCAGTTGGCCCGAGGCCACGGTCTGGCCCTCGGCCACCGCCACCCGCACCACACCGCCGGGCATCGGGGCCAGGGCCGAGCCCTCGGTGATCTGGTCGGCGGCCACCGGGAAGCGGCCCTGCTCCACCAGCGTCGAGCTCCCCTCGGGACCGTCCACGTAGACCACGGGCCCGATCTGGTCCACCCGGTAGCGACGGGTCACCCCTTCGGTGGTGAGGACCACCGAACCGGGCGCCGCGCCCACCTGGTCGACCTCCCAGGG
>DATCBL010000276.1:0-2407 GCA_036511875.1 Acidimicrobiales bacterium | reverse complement strand
CGTCGGGGGCCCCCGACCGCCGGAGCAGGTCCTCCAGCAGCAGCGCGGTGCGGGGCACGCTCGGGGCGTGCTTCAGCAGGCCCACGTTGCCCACCATGATGGCCGGGGCCAGGAACCGGACCACCTGCCACAGGGGGAAATTCCACGGCATGATGGCCAGTACCGCCCCCAGGGGCTGGTAGGTGATCAGTCCCAGGGAGGCGTCCACCTCCACCTCCCGGTCGGTGAGCATGGCCTCGGCGTGCTCGGCGAACCACCGCAACCCGCGGGCGCACTTGGCCACTTCCCCCTTGGCCTGGGCGAAGGGCTTGCCCATCTCGGTGGTGACCACGTGGGCGATGTCGGGCACCTCCCCCTCCAGCAGCTCGGCCGCGGTGATGAGCAGTCGGGCCCGCTCCTCGAACGTGCTCCGGGCCCACCGCGGCGCGGCGGCGGCCGCGGCGGCCAGCCGGCGCTCGACGCCGGCCTCGTCGTAGGGCTCGAAGGACTGCAGCAGCTGGCCGGTGGCCGGGTTGACGGTGGCGATGGGGGGACCGGCATCGACGGGACTCATCTGACCAGTATCCCTCAGCGCCGCGGCCCGGCCTCCGGGCCCCGAGGGCGCGGAGGGCACGGGTCCCCTCATCCCGCCGGCCCCCGGCCGGGGATCAGGTTCCGCTGCAGCTTTCCCGTAGCCGTGCGGGGCAGGGCGTCGAGCACGACGTACTGCTTGGGTCGCTTGTAGGCGGCCAGGTGGCCGGCGGCGTGGTCCGCCACCCTGGCCGTCACCGACGCCGCCGCCTCCCCCCGGGGGTCCGGACCCAGGACCAAGGCGGCACAGACCCGCTGGCCCCAGCGGTCGTCGGGTATCCCGAACACGGCGATCTCGGACACGCCGGCCACCCCGGCCAGGACCGCCTCCACCTCGGCGGGGTAGACGTTGACCCCCCCGCTGATGATCAGGTCGTCCCGGCGCCCGTCGATGAACAGGTACCCGGCGTCGTCGAGCCGACCGAGGTCGCCCACGGTGAAGGCCCCGTCCCGCCAGGCCGACTCCGTCTTGTCGTCATCCCGCCAGTAGCGGAACCGGGCGAAGGACGGCGGGCGGCACCAGATGGTCCCGTCGGCGTCCACCGACAGGGTACGGCCCGGGCGGGCCCGGCCCACGGTGCCGGGCCGGGCCGCCCACTCCTCGGGCGAGCACACGGTGAACTGGCCCTCGGTGGAGCCGTAGAACTCCCAGAGCACCCCGGGGCCCACCCGCTGGAGGGCCGATCGTTTGAGGGCGGGGGGACAGGGCGAGCCGGCGTGGACCAACAGGCGCAACGAGTCGAACCGGGTCGCCGACCCGGCCACCGTGGCCAGGAGGCGGCCCAGGGCGGGCGGCGCCATGAAGGTGGTGGTCGGCGCGGACCCGCGCCCGCCGGTCAGCACGGTGCCGGCCACTTCGGGGTCGAAGCGGCTGAGCACGACACAGGTGCCCCCGCTCAGGAGGGTGCCCCCGGCGAACCGGATGGACACCGAGTGGTACATCGGGGAGCACACCAGGTGGACGTCGTCGGGTCCGAACGACCAGAGATCGGCCTCGTCGGCGAAGGCCGCCGCGGCCTCGTCGGCTGACCACAGGCCCGACCACACCCCCTTCGAGCGCCCGGTGGTGCCCGAGGTGTAGTGCATGGGCCGGGCCAACGGATGGGGGGCCAGCCCCACCGGGTCGCCCTCGTCCAGTGCGGCCAGGCCCTCTGGGTCGGTCACCACCAGGGAGGCGTCGGCGTCGGCCAGCAGCAGGTCCCGCTCGGCTGGGAGCAGCGTGGCATTGAGCAGCACCGGCACCACGCCGATGCGGAGGGCACCCAACACCGCGCAGAGCAGAGCGGAGGAGGACGGCAGGCAGAAGGCGATGCGGTCGCCCGGACCGAGTCCGGCGGCGACCAGGGTCCCGGCCGCCCGGCGCTGGGCCGCCTCGGCCGCCGTCGCCCTCAGGATCTCCACCGTGGCCGGCTCGCTCACGGGAGCTCATCGGTCGGGACCAGCGAGGGAGACGGCCCGGGGGTCGCTGGGTCCCCCAGCGAGAAAATGACGACCGGACGGAGGGCGGCGATGGACACCATGGCGACCATCAGTACCACCGCACCGGCCACGGTGACGGCCCGGACCCCGGTGTGATTGGCGATGCTGCCCTGGACCACGGCGCCGATCGGGTAGACGATCCCGAGGACCATCATGTAGATGGAAAGGACCCGGCCCCGGGCCTCGGCCGGGGCCCGCAGCTGCACCACGGTGTTGAGCCCGGCCAGGACGGCGATGTAGCCGGCGCCGACGGCCAGGAAGGCCACCGCCGAGAGCCACAGGGACGGGGCCAGCGCGTACAGGATCAACAGCACGGGCAGGACGAACAGGGCGGCCCGGAGCATGGTTCGCCGACCCA
>DATCBL010000275.1:0-2515 GCA_036511875.1 Acidimicrobiales bacterium | reverse complement strand
TTCGGTCGCGGCGCCGGGGTGGCGGCCCCCTCGGGCCCCGCCGGCTCGGACCGGGGCCGGGGCTTGAACTTGAGGATCCGGAAGACCATGGTGGCCACCGGCTCGCCGTTCTGGTCGGTGTACTCCAACCGGGTGGTGACGAAGTGGCCGAGGCCGAGCCCCGTGGCCTTCTCCGGGCTGACCGAGTCGATCACCGAGGTCACGGCCAGCAGGTCCCCGGGCACCAGCGGCCGCACGTAGTGCTGGTCGCAGTTGGTGGCCACCACCGAGGTGAACCCGGCATCGCTCAGCAGGGCCATGAGGGCGTCGGACGGAGAGCTGCCCCCCACCTCGCCCCGGGCCCGGGCCTCGTCCTGGGCCACCGAGGCCCGGAGCCCCCGCATGATCCAGGCCTGGAGCATGGTCGGCGGGGCGATGATCCCCTCGAAGCCGGCGGCCCGGGCTGCGTCCTCGTCCACGTAGACCGGGTTGTGGTCGTCCATGGCCTCGACCCAGTGACGGATCATGGGGAGGTTGACCGGATCCGGGGCCCGGGTGACCGGGCCGGAGGCCTGGCCCACGAAGGCCTGCAGGCGCTCGTCGAGGGAGCCCGACTCGGGGGCGGCTTCGACTGCGCTCACCGCGCCGACCGCTTCATCCCCAGTCCGGCCGTGGCCAGGATCTCCCGCTGGACCTCGTTGACCCCGCCCCCGAAGGTGTTGATCTGGGACTGGCGACCGGCCCGCTCGAGGTCGCCGCGGATGGCGGCTCCCGGCTCGTAGGCGTGGAGGTAGCCGGCCGATCCGACGATGCCCAGCAGCCGGCGGTAGATCTCGAGGGTCGTCTCGGTGCCGAACACCTTCACCGCCGACGAGTCGGCCGGGCCCAACGTCTCGTCGGCCACCGCGGCCACCATCCGCCAGTTGAGCAGCTTCTGGGCCTCGAGCAGGGCGTAGGTGCGGGCCAGGTCGGCCTGCACCCAGTCCACGTCGCCCAGGCCCTCGTCGATGGCCCAGTCCGCCGTCTCCGCCCAGAGCCTGGTGGGCAGCGCACTCATGGCCCCCAACCCCACCCGCTCGTGGTTGAGCTGCCCGGTGATCAGACGCCACCCCTCATTGAGCCCGCCCACCATGGCCGACTTCGGGACCCGCACGTTGTCGTAGTACGACGCCGTGGTGACCACGTTGCCCACGGTCACGATCGGGGTGCACGAGAACCCGGGGTCCGACGTCGGGACCAGAAAGATGGAGATGCCCTTGTGCTTGGGGGCGTCGGGGTCGGTGCGGGTGGCCAGCCAGATGAAGTCGGCCTGGTCGGCGCCGCTGGTGAACACCTTGTTCCCGTTGATCGTCCACTCGTCCCCGTCGAGCACCGCCCGGGTGCGCAGCGAGGCCAGGTCGGTGCCGGCACCGGGCTCGGTGTACCCGATGGCGCAGCTGATCTCGCCGGCCAGGATGCCGGACAGGAAGTAGCTCTTCTGCTCTTCGGTCCCGTAGCGCATCAGCATGGGGCCCACGGTGTTGAGGGTGACGAAGGGGAAGGGCGCCCGGGCCCGCTGCACCTCGTTGAAGAAGATGAACTGGTCCGAGACCGGCCGCCCCTGGCCCCCGTACTCCTTGGGCCAGCCGATGCCCAGCCACCCGTCCTTGCCCATCCGGCGGACCAGGGTGCGGTGCATGGCCCCGCCCTCGGTCTCGCTGTCCAGCGCCCGTCGGGCCTCGTCGGTCAAGAGATCGGCGAAGTAGGCCCGCAACTCCGCCCGCAGCGCCAGCTCCTCGGCAGTCTCCTCGAGATACATGACGGGTGATCCCTCCACTCGGTGGCTCGTTGACTCATTGACTTCTGACCCGGCATCTCTCCGGGAGCCGGGACTGCTGTCTCCCCGTCGGGCCTCGCTCCCCCGGCGGCACCACCGTCGGGCGACGCGTTGCCGCGGCCCACCGGTGGTGGAGCCTCGGGTACGCCTGGCCTATGATAACTGATACACGTTCTAGAAACGTCATCGATCGCCACAGCCGTCGAGGGGTGAGCACCAGTGCCGTGGCCCGGAGCCGGGCCCGAGCGACCAGGGGGAAGACACCATGGAAGTCACCGACATCGATCTGGGTGACCCCGGGAGCTTCGTGGCCGGAGTCCCCCACCAGTGGTTCGCCTACCTCCGCCGGGAGGCCCCGGTCCAGTGGCACCCCGACCCGGCCGGATTCGCCGACGGCTTCTGGTCGGTGACCCGCTACGACGACTGCGTCGGGGTCAACCGGGACTACGAGCACTTCTCGTCCTACCGTTCGGCCGCCCTGTTCCACGACATGGATGAAGAGAACCTGGCGCAGCTGCGGATGATGATGCTCAACATGGACCCACCCATGCACACCCGCTACCGGCGCCTGGTCAACAAGGGGTTCACCCCCAGGATGATCCGGGACCTCGAGGCCCAGGTGGTGCGGGCGACCGATGCCATCATCGACAACGTCTGCGAGACCGGGTCGGCCGACTTCGTGGAGCAGATCTCCGCCGAGCTCCCGCTCCAGGTGATCGC
>DATCBL010000274.1:0-3259 GCA_036511875.1 Acidimicrobiales bacterium | reverse complement strand
GTCCAGCAGGCCTCGTTCTGCTCGGCGGTGGAGTTGTCCTGGGCGTTGGCGGTGGTGCAGGTCGGGTCGATCTCCCAGGGCGGGACGCAGGCCACCACCCGACAGACGATGCGTCCGATGCAGTCGACCTGCTGGTTGCATTGGCCGTAGCGGAACTGGAAGCAACCGGTGACGTAGGAGTTGCAGCCGTTGGGCCCGCAACCGCAGTTGGCGCCGTCGCAACCGGTCTCGCAGAAGCCCCAGCCGTTCCCGCAGCCCGTCGTGCACTGGCAGGTGGCGTTGCAGTCCATGTAGTAGCGGGGCCCACCGCAGAAGCTGGAGTTATCGGCCTTCCACCACCCGCCCATCACCGTATTGGTCGGGCAGTAGTTGTAACCGCCGTTCACCGAGCAGCAGAACTCGGTGAACCCGGCGCAGCAGGTCGATCCACACCCGCAGTTGCTGTTTCCGCAGTTGCAGACCAGGCCGTAGGCCGTTCCCGGCTTCAGCACCAGGTCGAGTCCGGACCCGATGGCCACCGCGCTGCCGGCATAGGCGGAGCGGTTGATGAAGCTCCGACGGGAGATCCTCGACCCGAGGAAGCCGGACGCCCGCTCAACCAGGGTGGCGCTCATGGCATCCCCCCGTTGCCGCGGTGGGTGACCCCGGTCAGGGTCCGGGCCGCCTGCAGAGCGGCCAGGACCGAGACGACCAGGTACGCCAACCAGGCGCACAAGGCGCTCACCGCCACCAACGGCACTCCGTGCAGGGGCTGGTGGGAGAGGACGGAGACCAGGGTGCCCGACGGCGCCGTCCAGGCCACCACGGCGGCGGCCACGGCCAGAGCGGCGTTGACGGTGACGTGGGCCAGGGTGGCGGGGGTGTCAGGCGTCCCGAAGCAGCCGCAGCTGGCAATGGCGCCTCCCGCCGACCGGGCGTAGGCCACGAACACGGCGAAGGTGGCGAACGACAGGGCGACCAGACCGGCCGACCACGGGCGTGGGAGGACCAGCGCGGTGGCGCCGAGGGTCGCCTCGGCCACCGCTCCGGCCCGCACCAGCCGTCGCATGGTCGGGAGTCCGAGCGGAACCGTGGCGGCCAGGGCCCGGGCGGTGTCGTCGGGGTGGATGGCCTTGGCCGTCCCGGCCGCCACCAGGAGCCCGCAGCCCACCAAGTAGAGCCCGATCAGTTCCACGGGGCCCCGCCGGTGGAGGTGGAGAAGGCGGGGACCGGAGGGCCCGGTGCGGGCCCGGTCGGAGCCACGGACAGGGTGCCGATGAGGTCGTTGACCCGGGGGACCAGCAGATTGCGTCGGACATGACTCCCGAGGACGACATAGAGGGTGAAGGGTCGCCCGGCCTCGGTGAAGAACCACTGCGATCCCGACTGGCCGCTGAGGCCGCGCCGGAGGACATACGGGCGGAAGTCGTCGGTGGACAGGGCCCGGGGCATGCCGACCCGGGCGAAGAGGGGCTGGCCCAGGCTCTCGGGACCGTACTCGAAGAGCGTGGCGAAGACGTCCGAGGCGCCCATCAGATTGACCGCCCCGCTGCCGAAGTCACCCAGGTCGGCGGGAAGGGCGAACGTGGCGAAGTTGGCCACCGGATAGGGGACCTCGCCGCCGATCGCCGGGCGGATGAAGATGCGCCCCTCGAAGCCGGCCGGGAGTTGGGCCTCGATCCCGTGGGCCCGGAGTACCGGCACGCTCAACCGACCTGGCTGATCGGGGGAAGGTCGGCCGACTCCCCTCGGTGCCCGGGCGGGATCCGGCCGTGCACGTCGTCGAGGGAGGCCGGGTAGAGGCTGGGGTCCCCCGGGTGGATGCCCGCGGCCCGCAGCTCGCGGTCGTTGTCCTGCTCACGCTCGGGTCCGTCGAGTCCGTCGAGTCCGTCGACCAGGCCCCGGCTCCGGCTCCCGACGGCCAGCACCCGGGCATCGGACTCGGCCCGCCGCACCAGCTCCACCACCTGGTGGAAGTGGTTGGCTACCCCTTCGCCGATGCGGCGGCCGGATGCCCCGTCGACCAGCACGAAGAACGGTGAGCCCGGCACCTCGTAGTCGCCCCAGGCCTCGGTCGACATGACCACCGACAACCCCTCGGCGGCCATGGCCCCCACCTCGCCGGGGATCTCCAGCTCAGGACCCTTGGTGACCACCACCAGGCGGGTCCGGGGCGAGAGGCCCAGCTGGCCGGGGGTCCGGAACGCCTGCCAGAACCCGGCACAGGTGGCACAGCCGGACGAGAGGAAGGCCAGCAGAGTGAGGTGGCCGCCCCCGGCCACGGTGACGGCGAGGGCGTCTCCGCCCGGGGTCACTCCGGCGATGGTGGGCGCCGATGTCGAGCTGCGCTCTCCGGGAAGCGGGGGGCCCATCGTCAACGGGACCGCCACGGGCCGGCCCGGGCCGGCGCCACCCATGCCGTGCTCGGCACCATCCTCGGGGTACCCGGACTCGCCGGGCTCGCCGACCCCGACGCCCAGGTCATGGAGGGCCTTGAGGATGTCGGCATGGCTGCGGAGCAGGCCGGCCACCAGCACGGCCAGCAACAGGACGACGACGCTCAACACGATGGCCAAGGCAACCACGTACTACCTCCGCATGGTCAAGATGACGGGTCACAGGCCTCGCTGCCCCGCTCGGATCTCATGCTACGGAGTGCCGGCATCGAAGCGGTGTATCGCTGATGACCTCGGACGCGGCGCGGCGAGCGGACGCCAGAGCTGGTACCGCCTCGCGTGGGGGGCGGCGGAGGGGCACACTGTCCTGAGCACCGACGAGGTCGGCGGGTCCCGCCCACCATCACAGGAGGCACCATGGCACTGCGCATCGAAACGGTCAGCATCGACGCCACCGACCCGTTGGCCCTCGGTCGCTTCTGGTCGGGCGTGCTGGGCTGGGAGTACTCCACCGACGAGGACGGGGACGTCTGGGTGGAACCGGGAGAGCACCACCCCGATCGGGGACGGTCGCGGCCCCTCCTGCTGCTCGAGGTGCCCGAGGCCAAGGAGGTCAAGAACCGGATCCACCTCGACCTGCGTCCGGAGGACCAGGCCTACGAGGTGGAGCGCCTGGAGGAGATGGGCGCCCGGCGGGTCTCGGTGGGACAGAGCGGCCAGGAGGGATGGGTGGTGCTGGCCGACCCGGAGGGAAACGAGTTCTGCGTCCTCAGCGAGACGTAAGCGCCGGTCGGGCCACCGGCTCCCCCGACCGGCGCCCGGCCGGCCGGGGCGGGCTCAGGAGCCGTCGCCGGCCTCGGCGGCCGCCTTGGCCTCGGCCGCCT
>DATCBL010000273.1:0-3264 GCA_036511875.1 Acidimicrobiales bacterium | reverse complement strand
GGTCGCAGGCCAGGGTGGCCGAGGCGACCGCCCCGGCCAGGGCCTCCAGCAGCTCGAAGGACGGGCCGGACACGACGGCGGCCACCGTCGTTGCCACCTCCCCGTAGTCCACGGTGTCGGCCAGGCGGTCGCTGGTGACGGCCGGGCCCAGGTCCACCGCCAGGTCGAGGTCGACCTCGAAGGGCTGGGCCCGGGTCCTCTCCTCGGGGAGGACCCCGTGGGTGCCGAGCCCCCGGAGGCCGCGGAGCCGGATCCGGTCCCCCGAACCCCCCTCGTCTCCGGCCGCCGTACCGGTCGCTGTCGTCACCCGCCGGTGGGGGCGTCCCCGGTCATCGGCGGGACCGGCGCCGGGGTGAGCTGACTGGCGAACGCCACCAGTTCCCGACCGCTCGGACCCATGGGATGGCCGGTCATGTGCTCGAGGACGGTGATCGACTGCGGGCCGCTCTGCAGACGGTCCGACCACAGGAGGTAGCCGGCGACGACCCCGGTCACCCGGTCACCCAGCTCCTCCTGATGGACGAGGATGCGCTCCCCGCCGGTCAGCCGGCGGTGCAGGTCGCGGTAGAGGTCGCCGAGCACGCCGCGGGCGTCGCCCGACGACGGGAGCGGGAAGTGCACACTGGCCATGGCCTTCTCCTCGTAGGCCTGCAGGTTGTGCGAGGACGGCAGCAGCGACACCACCCGGGTGAAGCCCTGGACCTGCAGCCAGATGATCTCCTCCTGCCGGCGGACCTTGCGGTGGTTGGGGGCGAACCCCCCGGGCCGCTCGCTCATGGCCAGTCGGTCCTTGATGACCCAGGTGAAGTTGCGCGGCGGGATCCCCGCGGCCCACTTGCCCTTTACCATCCGGGCCCCGATCGGTCCGGGCCCACCAGCCGGGCGGCCTGGACGGTGGCGGCCACGTCGTGGACCCGCACCATCCGGGCCCCCCGCACCATGGCCCAGGTGGCCGTGGCCAGGGAGGCCGGCAGCCGGTCGTCCACCGGGAGGGGTTCCTGGCCGGGGGACCGGGCCACCGACCCGAGGAAGCCCTTGCGGCTGGTGCCCACCATCACCGGGTACCCGGTGGCCACCAGGTCGCCGAGGGCGCCGAGCAGGGCCAGGTTGTGGTCCACCGACTTCCCGAAGCCGATCCCCGGGTCGATCCAGACCTCCTCCACCCCGGCCGAGGTGGCCAAAGAGGCCCGGTCGACCAGCAGGGTGGCCACCTCCCCGACCACGTCGTCGTAGTGGGGGTCGCGCTGCATGGTGGCGGGTGTCCCCTGCCGGTGCATCGCCACCCAGCCCACGCCGCGGCGGGCCGCCACCGGCCAGAGCGAGGCGGAGACGTCGTTGATCAAGGTGGCGCCGGCGTCGACGGCGGCGTCGGCCACCGCCTCCTTGGTGGTGTCGACCGACAACCGGACCTCGCCGGCCAGGGCGGCCACCACCGGGATCACCCGGGCCAGCTCCTCGTCGACCGGCACCGGCTCGGCTCCGGGACGAGTGGACTCGCCCCCGACGTCGACGATGTCGGCGCCCTCGGCGACCATGGCCCGGCCCCGGTCGACGGCACGGTCCCGCTCGAACCACTCCCCCCCGTCGGAGAACGAGTCCGGGGTGACGTTCAAGATGCCCATCACCAGAGGGTGGTGCTCGGGCGTGGGGAGGGGCATGACGACACAGAGTAAACCAGCCCGGACCGGCCCGTGGTCCGAATTCCGGGTCGGTCAGCGGCCCCGGACGAACTGCATGGCCTCCATCCGGGTGGAGGCATCGCTCCGGAACAGGCCCCGCACCGCCGAGGTGACCGTGGAGGTGCCGGACTTCTTAACCCCTCGCATGGACATGCACAGATGCTCGGCCTCCACCACCACCAGCACGCCCCTCGGGTCCAGGGCGAGCTCGATGGCGTCGGCGATCTCGGTGGTCATCCGCTCCTGGACCTGGAGCCGCTTGGCGTAGCCGTCCACCAGGCGGGCCAGCTTGGACAGTCCGGTGATCCGCCCGTCCTCGCCGGGGATGTAGGCCACATGGGCCCGACCGACAAAGGGGATCAGGTGGTGCTCGCAGAGCGAGGCGAACGGGATGTCCCGCACCATGACCATCTCGTCGTGTTCGGAGGCGAAGGTCACCTCGAGGTGGTCGGCCGGATTCTCCCCCAGCCCGGCGAACAGCTCCTTGTACATCTTGGCCACCCGGTGGGGGGTCTTGACCAGGCCGTCGCGGTCGGGATCCTCGCCGATGGCGGCCAGGAGCTCGCTCACGGCCCGCTCGATGCGGTCGGTGTCGACGCTCACCGGGTCGGCTCGGCCTGCGGGCCCGAGGTCGGCTCGGTCACCGGGCCCAGGGTCCTAGGACAAGTCGCCGGCATAGGCGTGGACGGCCTTGAGATTGCGCAGGCGCTCGTCGACATAAAGGCCATATCCCACCACGAATTCCGCCGGGATGTGAAAGCCGACGTAGCGGAGGTCGAGCTCGGTGCGCTGCTGGCCGTCCTTGACCAGCAGGGCGCAGACCTGAAGGCTGGCCGGCCGGCGGGCCAGCAGGTACCGCTGGAGGTAGCTGAGGGTGAGGCCGCTGTCGACGATGTCCTCCACCACCAGCACGTGCCGGTCGGCCAGGTCGACGTCGAGGTCCTTCACGATCCGGACCACCCCCGAGGTCCGGGTGGCGCTGCCGTAGGAGGCGATGGCCATGAAGTCCACTTCGACCGGCAGGGAGATGGCCCGCGACAGGTCGCTCATGAACATGAAGGCGCCCTTCAGCACCCCCACCAGCAACGGGGGCCGACCGGCGTAGTCGGCCGTGATCCGCTCCCCGAGCTCGGCGATGCGCGTCCCGAGGTCCGCCGCCGAAACGATCACCCGTCCCACGTCGGGGCTCCGCTCGAGGTGCTGCCCGCCCTCCGGCCCCTCGGGCGCCCTCTCCTCAGCGGTGACCACGGCGCGACTGTACCGGAGTGTCACCCCGGCCGGATCCGGCCCAGGCCGCCGGGCCCCGGTCACTCGCCGGGCGGCGGCTCGATGGAGAGGCTCCCCCGGGACCGGACCACCCGCCGGCCGCCGGGGACCTCGGTGGCCCGTCGCTCGTGGCGGGCCACCGCCAGGACCCGGTCCACGGCGTCGAGCGGGGGCGGATGGGCCCCGTCGCCGAGCAGCCAGCCCCGCACACTCCGCCGGGCCACCGCCCCCGGCGCGTCAGCCAGCGCCGCGGCGTCCTCGGGATCGACCAGTGACGCCAACGCGTCGAGCAGGTCGGCGTCGCCGGCCAGGGCACCGG
>DATCBL010000272.1:0-6400 GCA_036511875.1 Acidimicrobiales bacterium | reverse complement strand
GCTTGTCGGCCTCCCGGAGCTTGCGGATCACCTGCTCGGGCGTGTGCCTTCGATGTTGCACGGTATTCATCCTCCTTTGTCCCACCATGGTGGGCAAGAGGACTCACTCAGGTGGTGGATCCATTCGGAGGGGTCAGGTCAAATGTCCCATCATCGCGCCCCTCGGCCGCCAGCTCCCGGGGGAGGGACCGCCGGCCCGACCGGTAGGGTGCCGGTATGACCGGCCCGAAGCGGTGCGACTGGGCGGAGAGCTCCGACCTCATGCGCCGGTACCACGACGAGGAGTGGGGCGTCCCGTCCCGCGACGAAACCCACCTGTTCGAGATGCTGGTCCTCGAGGGAGCCCAGGCCGGACTGTCCTGGGCCACCATCCTCAACAAGCGGGAGAACTATCGGCGGGCCCTCGACGGCTTCGACCCCGGCCGGGTGGCCCGCTACGGCGAACGGAAGGTGGCCACCCTGCTCGGCGACGCCGGGATCGTGCGCAACCGGCTGAAGGTCCGAGGCACGGTGACCAACGCCCAGGCCTTTCTGGCCACCGCCGAGGAGCACGGTTCGTTCGCCGACTACCTGTGGTCCTGGGTCGACGACACCCCGATCGTCCACCGGCCCCGCACCATGGCCGACCTGCCGGCCCGCTCCGACCTCTCGGACCGTGTGGGCAAGGACCTCAAGCGGCGGGGCTTCACCTTCGTGGGGTCGACCATCGTCTACTCCTACCTCCAGGCCGTGGGGGTGGTGGACGACCACCTGGTGCGCTGCCCGTACAAGACGAAGCGATCGTGAGGAATCCTGAAGCTCGACCGGCAACGCTGCGACGAACTCCTGCACCGCGCTGAGCGGGGCATCCTGGGCACGGTCCACGCCGAGCGAGGCGTCGATGCCGTCCCGGTCTGTTTCGCCGTCGAGGGCACGGCGCTCGCCGTCCCGGTCGACACGGTCAAGCCGAAGGCCTCGGACCACTTGCAGCGGACAAGGAATCTCGACGCCGACGGCCGCGCCGTGCTCGTGTGCGACCACTGGGACCGGGCCGACTGGTCCCGACTGTGGTGGGTCCGCGCCACCCTGGAACGCGTCGACACCGAGGCGGCGGGCCGCGCCCGGTACGAGCTCCTCCTCGGCGAGAAGTACCCGCAGTACCGCGACCACCCGTTCTCTGACCTCTTGACCTTCCGGATCACCGATCTCACCGGCTGGTCCGGGGGTTCGGACCTGGGGGAGTGAAGCGCTCGTCCCGACGGCGCGCCCTGGGGCCCACCGTTCAGGCTCTGCCGGCTCAGTCTCCGCCGGCGTCGCCGAACAGGGAGCCCGGGTCGTGGGCGGCCCGTCCTCCCACCACCGTGGCCAGTACCCCGATGGCACCGATCCGGGCGGGCTCCACCGTGGTCGGATCGTCGTCCAGGACCACCAGATCGGCGGCATGGCGGGGGGCCAGCGACCCACTCCGACCCTCGGCTCGGGCGGCCCGGGCCCCGGCCGCGGTGTAGCAGGCCAGGCCCTCTCCGGGGGTCAGGCGCTCGTCGGCGCCGAAGACTGCTCCGGCCGCCGTGGAGCGTTCCACCATCTGCTGGATGGCCCGGAGGGGCGGTCCTGCCGCCACCGGCCGGTCGGAGCTCCCCACGACGGGTACGCCCGCGGCCATCAGGCTGCGCATCCGGAAGTAGTCCCCGACTCCGGATCGTCCCTCGTGCCGCTGCAACAGAGGATCTCCGAAGTCGTCGATGAAGCACGGCTGGGTGACCACGCTCATCCCGGCCCGAGCCAGCCGTCCGATCTGGTCGGCCCGGATCCTCACCCCGTGCTCGATCCGGTGGCCGGGCACGGTGCCGCCCTGGGCCGGGAACGGGCCACCGCGCCCGGCCTCGTCGAGGGCGTCGAGGACCAGGTCCACGGCGGCGTCGCCGATGGCGTGGGCGGCCACCTGCCAGCCGGCCCGGTGGCCGTCGATGATCGCCTGCCGCAGGATGGCCGGGTCGTTGTCGAACGTCCCTCGCACCGTCCCGTCCCGGCCGGTGGTGGCCGCGGTGTCGCCGAGGCCCGAGCCGTCGACCCAGATCTTCATGGCGCCCAGCGACAGCCACTCGTCGCCGAAGCCGGTGTGGATGCCCAGGTCGAGTCCGGTGGCGAGGCCGTCGTCCCGGTGGGCCAGAAGGGGATGGAAGAGCTCGTCGTGGACCATCACCTGGGCCCGGGTGCGCAGCCGACCGGTGTCGCGGGCCAGAAGGTAGGCGGCCAGCTCCACCGGGGAGTGGTCGATCCCGGGACAGCCGATGCCGGCGTCCGTGAACCCAGTGATGCCCTCGGTCAGATAGTGGGACGTGGCCCGGTCGATGGCCCGGGCCAGCTGCTCGATGGACGACGGCCCCACGTGGTCCTTGACCAGGTCCATGGCCGCCTCCTCGATCAGCCCGGTGGGACGGCCGCCGTCGTCCACCACCACTCGGCCCCGGTCGCCGGGGGCCGAGGCCCCGCTGATGCCCACGGCGTGCAAGACCGCACTGTTGACCACGCAGGAGTGTCCCGACCGATGGGTCAGCCACACCGGGCGGCCGCCGCCGGCCCGGTCCAGCTCGTCGCGGTGGGGATACTCGCCGGCGGACACGCCGCTTCCGAGGCCGAACCCGATCACCCAGTCGTTCGGCCCGAGTCCCGAGGCGTGGGCGGCCACCGCGTCGAGGACGCCGTCGACCCCGGTGCAGTCCTCCAGTCCCAAGGAGACCAGACCCAGGCCGAAGGAGGTGGTGTGGCAGTGGGCGTCGTGGAACCCCGGGACCACCACGGCGCCGTCGAGGTCCACCTCGGCCCGGGTTCCGAGCCCTTCCAGTTCCTCGTCGAGCCCGATGACGCGTCCGTCCCAGACCCCCAGCGTCGAGGCTCGGGGGCGGGACGGGTCGACGGTCAGGATATGTGCGTTGCGGACGACCAGGTCGAGGTTCATGCCGGTACCGGGCCCGCCCGCCGTCCCGTGGGAGGTGGGCCGGCGGTACCGTCCGCCCGTCGGCCGTCGGGTGTCCTCATCCGGGCTCCTCGGGTGAACGTTTCACGCTGAGGGTAACTTATCGGGACATTCCGTGCGGCAGGGGAGTCCCGGCCGGCCGGGTCGATGGCCGTGCGGGGGAGACCCAATGTGTGACTCGATGGTGACCGTCACCGGAGACGGGGTGCTCTTTGCCAAGAACAGCGACCGCGACCCCAACGAGGCCCAGCTCCTCGAGTGGGTCCCGGCCGCCGACCACCAGGACGGCGACCTGGTCCCGTGCACCTGGATCGACGTTCCCCAGGTGGCCCATACCCATGCCACCCTGGTCTCCCGCCCGTGGTGGATGTGGGGGGCCGAGATGGGGACCAACGAGCACGGTGTGGTCATCGGCAACGAGGCCGTGTTCACCACCGCCGAGCCCGGGGGGAAGGCCCTGTTGGGCATGGACCTCCTCCGCCTGGCCCTCGAGCGGGCGGCCACGGCCGACGAGGCGGTGTCGGTCATGGTGGACCTGTTGGAGCGCCACGGCCAGGGGGGCCCGTGCAGCTACGAGCGGACCCGGTTCACCTACGACAACAGCTACCTGGTGGCCGATCCCGGTGGGGCCTACGTGCTGGAGACCTCGGGGTCCCGGTGGGCCACCGAGGTGGTGACCGGCCCGGGGCGGAGCATCTCCAACGGGCTGACCATCCCGGCCTTCGCCCGGGCCCACAGCCGCGCCCTGCGGACCTGGGTCAGCTCGGCGGCCATCCGCCGGGAGCGGACCGAGCCCCTGGCCCAGCAGGCCACCGGTCCCGGCGACCTGATGGAGGCCCTGCGGAGCCACGGGGGATCGGTCGCCCCGCGCTGGTCGCCGGTCCACGGGGGGCTCGGCGCGCCCTGCGTGCACGCCGGTGGGCTGGTGGCCTCGAGCCAGACCACCGCCTCGTGGGTGTCCGACCTGCGCCCCGGGCCCGGGGCGGGGGCCCGGCACTGGGCCACTGCCACCTCGGCTCCGTGCACCTCCCTGTTCAAGCCGGTGGCCGTGGACGAGCCGTTGGACCTCGGCCCCCCGCCCACCAACGTCTTCGATCCCGACTCGCTCTGGTGGCGACACGAGCTGTTGCACCGCAGCACCATGGCCGCCCACAGCACCCTCATCGCCCGCTATCGGTACGCCCGGGACCGGACCGAGTCCCGGTGGATCGCCGAGCCACCGTCCTCGGCGGCGGCCTTCGGCGAGGGGGCCCGGCTGGAGCGGCGCTGGCTCCGCGACGTGGCCGCCGCCGACCTCCGGGACAGCCGTCCGGTGTGGGTCCGGCGGGCGTGGAAGGCCATCGACCGTGCCGCCGACGTCGATCGCCCCGACCATCTCCACCAGGAGCTGCGACCGTGACCCAGTCCGGAGTGCTCGTGATCGGAGCCGGTCTGTCCGGGCTGGCCGCCGCCCGACGGCTGCACTCGTCGGGTGTCGAGGTCACCGTGCTCGAGGCGCGGTCGCGGGTCGGGGGCCGTACCGAGGGGGGCACCACCGCCGACGGGACGCCGGTGGAGCTGGGCGGCCAGTGGATCGGCCCCACCCAGAGCCGCATGTACGCCCTGGTCGAGGAGCTGGGCCTCGACACCTTCCCGACGTTCAACACCGGCAAGCACGTGATCCAGCTCGGCGGCAAGCACAGCCGCATGGCCTCCAAGCGAGGGGCGGTCCCCAAGCTGAATCCCTTCGTGCTGGCCGACCTGCTCCAGGGGATGACCCGCTTCCAGCGGCTGGCCGACCAGGTGCCGCTGGACAAGCCCTGGACCGCCCCGCGGGCGGCGGCCCTCGACAACCAGACCTTCGAGTCCTGGATCCGCCGCCACCTGCGGACCCCGACCGGCCGGGCCTACTTCCGGGTGGCCACCGAGGCCGTCTTCTCGGCCGAGAGCGGAAACCTCTCGGCCCTCCACGCCCTGTTCTATGCCCACTCCGGCACCGACCTCGAAGGCCTGCTGAGCACCGACCGGGGGGCCCAGCAGGACCGGATCGTGGGCGGCTCCATACGGATCAGCGAGACCATGGCCGACGGGTTGGGCGATCGGGTCCGGCTGGGCGCCCCGGTGCGCCGCATCGAGCACGGGGGCCGGGGGGTGGTGGTGACCACCCGGGGGGGCGAGGCGTTCGAGGCCGAGCGGGCCATCGTCACGCTGCCCCCCACCCTGGCCGGTCGGCTGGAGTACGAGCCGATCCTCCCGTCGTGGCGCGACCAGCTGACCCAGCGGCTCCCGGCCGGGTCGGTCATCAAGCTCTACGCGGTCTACGACGAGCCCTTCTGGAGGGGCGAGGGCCTCACCGGGCAGGCGGCCTCGGACGAGGGGCCGGTCAAGGTGACGTTCGACAACTCCCCCCCGGGGGGCACTCCGGGGGTGCTCATGGGCTTCATGGAGGCCAACGACGGCCGGGCCGCGGCGCGCCTGACCCCGGAGGAGAGGAAGCAGGCCGCGCTGGGCTGTTTCGTGCGCTACTTCGGGCCCCGGGCGGCCCGACCCCTCGAGTACCTGGAGCGGGACTGGATGGCCGAGGAGTTCAGCCGGGGCTGTTACGGCGCCCACTTCACCCCGGGGGTGTGGGGGGACTTCGGCCCCGCCCTCACCGCCCCGATCGGCCGGTTGCACTGGGCCGGCGCCGAGTGCTCACCGGTGTGGAACGGCTACATGGAAGGGGCGGTGCGGTCCGGCGAGCAGACCGCCGACGACGTGCTGGTCGCGCTGGCGTAGCCGCGGTGGCGGCGCCGTCGATCGCTCGCCGTCACCCCAGCGTCGCCACGACCTCCACCAGGCGGGAGAGCTCCTCTTCGGTGTTGTAGTAGTGCGGCGAGGCCCGGACCCTGGCGGCGGGGTTGGGGGCGTCGAGGTCCAGCCGGTACATGGAGGCGTCGCTGGCCGACACGTTGATGCCCGCCGCCCCCGCAGCCTCGACCACCGCGGCGGGGGCCACCCCGTCCACGGTGAAGGTCACGATGCCCGACCGCCGCGCCCCACCGTCGTGGACCCCCACGCCGGCCAGTCCCGAGAGGTCGGCCCGCAGCTGCTCGGACAGCCGCCCCACCCGCTCGGCGATGGCGACGAGGCCCAGCGTGGCGGCGTGGTCGATGGCCGTGCCCAGGGCCAGGTGGGCGGCCACCGGGATCTCGAACTCGGCGAAGCGCTCGGTGCCGGGCCGGAGGCGGTAGTGGTCGGCGTCCTCCCAGAGGGCGGCGCTCCAGCCGATCCCGGGGGGCTCCAGGCGCTCGGCGAGCTCGGTCCTCACGTAGAGGAAGCCGGTGCCCCGAGGGCCGCGCAGCCACTTGCGCCCGCTGGTGGTGGCCACGTCGCAGCCGATCTCGGCCACGTCGACGGGCAGTTGGCCCACGCTCTGGCAGGCGTCGAGGAAGTACGGGACCCCGGCCCGGCGGCACTCCACCC
>DATCBL010000271.1:0-3895 GCA_036511875.1 Acidimicrobiales bacterium | reverse complement strand
GGGCCGCCGCTCCACCCACCGCCCACCTGCCGCCGTGTGAGGACGGGCAGCGTCCCATGCCAGGATGGAAGGGTGAGCGATGACCTCGAGTTCCTGGTCGACCTGTTGGACCTCGAGCCCATCGAGGTCAACATCTTCCGTGGGGTGAGCCCCAACGAGGAGCGGCAACGGGTCTTCGGTGGTCAGGTGGCGGCCCAGTCGTTGATGGCGGCGGGACGCACCGTGGACACCGGCCGGCCCCACTCGCTGCACGCCTACTTCCTCCGACCGGGCGACCCCTCCGTGCCCATCCTCTACGAGGTGGACCGCATCCGCGACGGCCGGTCGTTCACGACCCGCCGGGTGGTGGCCATCCAGCACGGACGGGCCATCTTCCATCTGTCCGCCTCGTTCCACGTCGACGAGATCGGGCTGACCCACCAGTTCCCCATGCCCGAGGTGCCCGATCCCGAGACCCTCGACTCGCTGACCACCCGGCTCGAGCCGTACCGGGAGATGCTCGGCGACTGGTTCGCCAAGCCCCACCCCATCGACCAGCGCCACATCGGGGAGCTCCCCTTCAGCCACCATGCCAGCAAGGAGCCCATCCAGCGGCTGTGGATCCGAGCCGACGGAACCCTGCCCGAGGACCCGCTCCTCCACGCCTGCATCGCCACCTACGCGTCGGACATGTCGCTCTTCGACACCATGCTGGCCCCCCACGACGTGAGCTGGGACGACACCGACTTCATGGGAGCCAGTCTGGACCACTGCATGTGGTTCCATCGGCCGTTCCGGGCCGACGAGTGGCTCCTCTACGACATGGACAGCCCCACCGCCTTCGGGGCCCGGGGTCTGGCCCGGGGATTCCTCTTCACCCGGGCCGGCGACCTGCCCGTCTCCGTGGTCCAGGAGGGACTGATGCGGGTGCTGCCCCACGCCGCCGAGCGCTGAGGGGCGGCGGCGGGCCGCTCGGGGGCCCCGATCAGGTCAGCGGTCCGCCATGGGCACGTAGTCCCGGGCGTCGGCCCCGATGTAGAGCTGGCGGGGCCGGGCGATCTTGGAGTCCTGATCCAGCATCTCCTGCCAGTGGGCCAACCATCCCGCGGTCCGGGGGATGGCGAACAGCACCGGGAACATCTCGAGGGGGAAGCCCATGGCCTGATAGATCAGGCCGGAGTAGAAGTCCACGTTGGGGTAGAGCTTGCGCGAGGTGAAGTACTCGTCGGAGAGGGCGATCTCCTCGAGTTTGAGGGCGATGTCGAGCAGCGGGTTCTTGCCGGTCACCGTGAAGACCTCGTCGGCGGTCCGCTTGATGATGGTGGCCCGGGGGTCGTAGCTCTTGTAGACGCGGTGCCCGAAGCCCTGGAGCCTCCCCCCCGATCCCTCCTTGACCGACGTGATGAAGGACTCGACGTTGTCGATCGAGCCGATGTCGGTGAGCATCCGGATCACCGCCTCGTTGGCCCCTCCGTGGCGCGGCCCGTAGAGGGCGGCGGCCGCGGCGGCGGTGGCCGAGTAGGGGTCGGCATGGGACGAGCCGACGGTCCGCATGGCGGTGGTCGAGCAGTTCTGCTCGTGGTCGGCGTGGAGGATGAACAGCACGTCGAGGGCCCGGGCCAGGACCGGGTCGGCCTCGAAGCGGGGCTCGGCGATCTTCCACATCATGGAGAGGAAATTCGACGTGAAGGGAAGGGAGTTGTCGGGGTAGACGAACGGCATGCCCACGCTGAACCGGTGGGCGGCGGCAGCCAGGGTGGGCATCTTGGCGATGAGCCGGATGATCTGCTTGTTGCGGGACTCGACATCGAAGATGTCCTTGGCATCGAGGTAGAAGGTGGACAGGGCGGCCACCGCCGACACCAGCATCCCCATCGGGTGGGCGTCGTAGTGGAACCCCTCGAGGAACCGCTTCCGCACGTTCTCGTGGATGAAGGTGTGCAGGGTGATCTCCCGCTGCCACACCTCGTACTGGTCGGTGGTCGGGAGCTCGCCGTTCAAGAGGAGGTAGGCCACCTCCAGGTAGGTCGAGTCCTGGGCCAGCTGCTCGATGGGGTAGCCCCGGTAGCGGAGGATCCCCTCTTCGCCGTCGAGAAAGGTGATGGCGCTCTCGCACGCCGCCGTCGTCGTGAAGCCGGGATCGAAGAACCAGGTACCGGGCAGGAGCTTGGACCACTGGGCCGCGGAGATGCCCCCGTTCTCGAACGGGATCTCGAGGGACTCACCAGTGCGGTTGTCGGTGATCGTGATGCTCTCGGCCACTGATCCTCAGACCCTTCTGTCGCGGGATTCATCTGGTTCCACGGCCAATCCTAGATCCACATCGCCCTCCACCGACCAACGAGAGGACCATTCCGGCGTCCCTCAGTGCCCGGCTCGGGCCCGGGAAGCACACCGCAGCCTCGACCCGGGCGCCCCATCGGCCCGGAGAGGGCCGACCGCCGGCGATCCGGGGTCATCGGCGGACCTCGGGACGGCCCGGTCGGCGAGCGGGCCGGACCGCGCTCACCCCGAGATCTGGAGCAGGAACTGCTGGGTCGACCCGGCCGTGTCCTGTTGGCTGGCCGGCACGGCCACCTGCACCGTCAGCGTGTACAGGTGGCCGGTGGCGACGCTCAGCGAGGGCAGGCGGAGGGCCATCGACGATCCCGAGCGAAGGGCCACCCTGACCCGTGAGGCCGATCCCCGGGCGCTGGGCCGTGGTGGCGCGGTGCCGGCCGGATCGGCCAGGGCCAGGGTCTGGGTCACCACGACACCCGTTTCGGGCACCGTCCCGCAGTTGGTCACCGTCGCCTCGGCGGTGACCGTGGAGGTGGGGGGCAGCACCGTGGGGGCCGGCCCGGGGCCGTTGGACCCCACGTTGGCGCAGTCCCCGCCGAGCAGGCCGGGTCCGCCGGCGGAGACCGCCGGCGGAGACAGTCCCACCGCGGTGAGGGCCAACCGGTGGTTGGGCGCCAGGGCCGCGGAGTTGCCCAGCACCGCGGCGGTGGCAGCCAGCTGGGGCGAGCCCAGGGGTGCGCTGGCCACCGGAACCGGCACCCACACCGAACGAGGCAGGTGGATCGGCAGTCCCGTCTTGCGGGTCTGCGCGGTCAGGTTGGCGAAGTCCACGTCGGACCGCTGGAAGATCAGACCGGCATTGCCCATCGCGGTGGAGGCCTGGCCGATCGAGATCAGTACCGCCGGAGCGGGCGGGATCGACGTGGCCGGAGCACCGGCGATCGGAAGCGGTGTCATCCCGAGCAACTGGTCCACCGTGGAGCGGAGGTCGGCGGTTCCGGCGGCCCGGGCGGCCATCACCGCGGTGAACTGGTCGCTGACCTGGCCCGTGGGGTCGGGTGGGACCAGATGGGCGGCCTGGTCGGACTCCTGGGCGGAGGCGGCCACCGCGGCGTCCAGGCCCTGTTCCAGCACGGCCCGGGCCGTGCGGGGCAGCGCCTGATTGGTGAGGCTGGGGGCGGTGTCCATCAAGGCGGCCAACTCTGTCCCGGTCTGGTTGGACGCCTCCACCACGCGGACGGCCAGCGCCCCGTACCCGGCGTCGATGGAACTCCGGTACCCACCGGATTGGGCGTGGATCTCGGCGATCGACCCCACCACCAGCACCAGGGTCACCGCGGCGGCCAGGGCCAGGACGAGCGTCCGGCCCCAGCTCCTGCGGGCGACGGAGCGAGCACGTCTCCGTCGGGCCCTGGGCATCCCGACGACGATAGTGCTGTCTCCCTGGCCAACCCGGCCGCCGCCCGCGCCGTGGACGACACGATCGCGGGCCCCCGGAATCCGCAGGGTCGCTACCTCAAGGGGAGCGGTGGGCGCTCAGTTGACCGTGCGCCTCCTTGACCGTGCGCCTACGAGGAGAGCGTGCGGGCGGACGACTTCGTACCGGCCAGGCCGGCCCGGTCCGGGCTGGCCGTGC
>DATCBL010000270.1:0-8843 GCA_036511875.1 Acidimicrobiales bacterium | reverse complement strand
TCGACCGGTCCGGCACCGGGATCCTCCGGGTGGGGGTGCCCCCCGGCGGCTTCGACCCGGGCAGGTGGGAGGCGGTCAGCGCCCAGGTGGCCACCGTCGCTCCCGGGCTGGCCCTCCAGGCGGTGGCTCTGGGTGGGCCCCCCCTCTCCCTCGACCTGCGGGGCGCGGTGTGGGCCGAGGCCGCCGTGCTGGCCGCCGCGGCCCGGTGCCTGGCCACCCTCGGGCCCGGGGCCCACCACGAGGTCCCCGTCGCCGTCGTGGCACCCGGCGGAGGGAGGGCGGTGGCCCGCTGCCGGCCCGACGGCTCCATCGACCTGGAGGTGGATGCCGGGGAGGTGGTCGATGCGGTGGTGCTGCGCTCCTACTGCATCGGCGCGGCGCACCAGGCGCTCGGCTGGGTGGGGTCCGAGGGGGTGGCCGTGGACGCCGACGGCACCGTCCGGGACCTGACCCTGCGCTCCTTCGGCATCCTGGCGGCCCGGGCCATGCCCGCGGTGACCGTCACCCTGGCCCCGGCGTCGAGCGGCCCCGCGGTGAACGGGTCCGACGCGGCCTTCGCCGCGGTGGCCGCGGCCCGTTGGCTGGCCGACGGCCTGGTGGAGCGGTGGCCCACCCGGCGCGCCGGCGCCCGCCGATCCTGAGACCGTGGGCTCCCGGCCCAGCCGGTGGCCGGCCCGGGCCCCCGGACGGTTCGGTAGGCTGACCCTCCGTCCGACCAGCCGGCTCTGGAGAGGTGCACGCATGAGTACCCCGATCGGCCCCTACACGCCCATCGTTACGGCCGGGCCGTGGCTGATCACCTCGGGCCAGCTGGGCCTGGTCCCCGCCCCCGGAGACGACGGTCCGCCCAGGCTGGCCGAGGGCGGGGCACCGGAACAGCTCAGCCAGGCCCTGGCCAACGCCGGGAGGCTGTTGGCCGAGCACGGCGCCGGCCCGGCCGACGTGGTCAAGACCATCGTGTTCGTGACCGACCTGAGCGGCTACGCCGCCGTCAACGAGGCCTACGCGGCCTTCTTCGGGGACCACCGCCCGGCCCGCTCGGTGGTGGGGGTGGCCGCGCTGCCTATGGGGGCGGCGGTCGAGGTGGAGGTGTGGGCCTACCGCGCCCCGTGACCGGTCCCCGGCCCGGCGGCCGAGGGGGTCAGGGCGTCCAGGGTGGTCAGGGCGTCCAACTGGTCTGGCCGAAGCGGTAGCCGACCGACCGCACCGTCTGGATCAGGTGGGCGTGCTCCTCGCCCAGCTTGGCCCGCAGCCGCCGGACGTGCACGTCAACCGTGCGGGCCCCGCCGTAGTACTCGTAGCCCCAGACCCGGCTCAGCAGGGTCTCGCGGGTGAAGACCTTGCCCGGCCGGGCGGCCAGGAAGCGCAGCAGCTCGTACTCCATGTAGGTCAGGTCCAGGACCTTGCCGGCCACCGCGGCCTGGTAGGTCTCCAGGTTGAGGACCAGGGGACCGTGCTCGAGCAGGTCGGGTCGCAGGCCCCGGCCGGTGCGCCAGAACAGGTGGGCCAGCCGGGCGCCGAGCTCGTCGGGGTTGACCGGTTCGAGGCACAGGTCGTCGAACAGGTCTTCGCGGAGCTCCAGCTCACCGAGTTGCTCGTAGGGGACCACCACCATCACCGGGGCCAGCGGCACCTCCCGCTTGCGCAGGTGGCGGCAGAGCAGGAAGGCGCCGACCGGGTCGTCGCCGCTGCAGATCACCGCCCCGGCCCACCCGTCCTCGGGCTCGTCGATCTCGGCCGCCTCGGCCTTGTCGACGCCCCGCCAGGGGTAGCCCGACCGGTCGAGCACCGCGGTCACCGAGGCCGGGGGGGCAACGGGGAAGCACAGCAACGGCTCCATGGCGGTCTTCCCCCTTGCCTTTCGGGATGCGGGTCGGGATGCGGGCGGGCCGGGGCGGCCCGGCTACAGCAGCGGTAGGTAGCGGTCCAACTCGAACTGGGTGACGTGGGACTTGTACTCGGCCCATTCCGCCCGCTTGTTGCGGATGAACCACTCGAAGACGTGCTCGCCCAGGGTGGAGGCGAGCAGCTCCGAGGTCTCCATGAGGCCCAGGGCCTCGTGCAGGCTGCCGGGCAGGTGGAGGATGCCCTTGTTGGCGAGCTCCTCGGGGGTGAGGGCGAAGAGGTTGGCGTCGGCCTCCGGGGGCAGGTCGTATCCCTTCTCGATCCCCTCCAGGCCGGCGGCCAGGATCACCGCGAAGGCCAGGTAGGGATTGCAGGCGCTGTCCGGCGAGCGGAACTCCACCCGGGTGGACTCGAACTTGCCCGGCTTGACCACCGGCACCCGCACCAGGGCGGAGCGGTTGTTCCTGGCCCACGAGACGTGGATGGGGGCCTCGTAGCCGGAGACCAGGCGCTTGTAGGAGTTGACCCACTGGTTGGTCACCGCGGTGATCTCGGGGGCGTGGCGCAACAGGCCGGCGATGAACCCCTCGGCCACCTCGGAGAGCCCGCTGGGTCGCTCGAGGTCGACGAAGGCGTTGGTGTCCCCCCGGAACAGGGACATGTGGGTGTGCATGCCCGAGCCCTGCACGCCGGCCAGGGGCTTGGGCATGAAGCTGGCGAAGACCCCTTGCTGGCGGGCCATCTCCTTGACCACCAGGCGGACGGTCATGACCGTGTCGGCCATGGTCAGGGCGTCGGTGTAGCGCAGGTCGATCTCGTGCTGGCTGGGCGAGTCCTCGTGCTGGGCGTGCTCGACCGGGATGCCCATCTCCTCCAGGGTCAGCACCGTGCGCTGGCGGATGTCGCTGGCCCGGTCGGCCACCGTCAGCTCGAAGTACGAGCCGGAGTCCAGGGTGACCGGCGGGGTGGAGGGGTCGCCGTCGGCGAAGTAGAAGAACTCGATCTCCGGGGCGGCGTAGAACGTGAAGCCCAGGTCGTGGGCCCGGTCGAGGGTCCGGCGCAGGACGTGGCGGGGATCGCCCTGGAACGGCGATCCGTCCAGGTCGACCACGTCGCAGAAGACCCGGGCCACCTGGACCTCGGGGACGTCGCCGTTGAAGGCGACCTGGCCGTGACCGTGCCAGGGAAGGAGCTGGAAGGTGTGGGCGTCGGGCCGGGCCAGCACGTCGCTCTCCTGGACCCGGCTGAACCCGTCGATGGCCGATCCGTCGAAGGTCATCCCCTCATCGAGGGCGTTCTCCAGCTCGGCCGGGGTGATGCTGAAGGTCTTGGGGGTCCCGAGCACGTCGGTGAACCACAGCTGGACGAACCGGATCCCGCGCTCCTCGACCGTGCGCAGGACGTACTCCTCTTGACTCCTCATGGGGTCGGGCACCTCCGAGCGCGTCGGGGTCTGCGGTTGGGGGGCGTTGGGGCTGATGGTGTCATTGTCTCAGGTCGGGCGGGCCTCGGTCGACGGCGCCGCGGTGAGGGCCAACCGTGCCGGGTCGTCGGGAGCCGGCTCGGTTGGCTGAGGCCGGGGATGACCAGGGACGCGAGGGCCGGCCCGGGGGGAGGACCGGCCCTCGGGCCCGGTGGTCGGTCAGCCCCCCGCCGCGTCGCTGCAGACGGTCTCGGTGATGACCGCGGTCACCTGGTAAGGGTCCATGTTGGCGTTGGGCCGACGGTCCTCGAGCCAGCCCTTCTTGGCCTTGGCCGTCGCCCACGGGATGCGGATGGAGGCGCCCCGGTCCGAGGTCCCGTAGCTGAACTTGGTGAAGTGCTCGGTCTCGTGCGCCCCGGTCAGGCGGCTCTCGATGCCCACGCCGTAGACGGCGATGTGCTCGTCGATCTTCTTCCCGATGGCCTCGCACCCGGCGATGATGGCGTCCCAACCACCCTCCTCGCGCATGGCTTTGGTGGAGAAGTTGGTGTGGGCCCCGGCGCCGTTCCAGTCCCCGAGGATGGGCTTGGGCTCCAGCGTGGCGTAGACCCCGAAGTCCTCGGCGATGCGGAAGAGCAGCCACCGCGCCACCCACAGGTGGTCGGAGACGTCGAGGGGCGAGAGCACCCCGACCTGAAACTCCCACTGGCCCATCATGACCTCGGCGTTGGTGCCCTCGATGCCGATGCTCGCATCGATGCACGCCGCGGTGTGGAGTTCGACGATTTCTCGCCCGGGCATCTTGTCGCCCCCGACGCCGCAGTAGTACGGCCCCTGCGGTGCCGGATAGCCCAAGACGGGCCAGCCCAGGGGCCGCCCATCCTTGAAGAAGGTGTACTCCTGCTCGATCCCGAACATCGGCTCCTGCTCGCCGTACTTCGCCACCACCTCGCGCAGCTTGGCCCGGGTGTTGGTGGGATGGGGCGAGAAGTCGGTCAGCTCCACCTCGCACATCACCAGCTTGTCGTTGGGCCCTCTCAGCGGGTCGGGCACCACGAAGACGGGACGGAGGACGCAGTCGGAGTCATGGCCCAGGGCCTGGTTGGTGCTCGATCCGTCGAAGCCCCAGATGCCCGGCTCATCGCCGTCGGGGATCACCTTGGTCTTGCTGCGGAGGAGCGGCGAGGGCTCGGTCCCGTCGATCCAGATGTACTCAGCTTGATACGGCACATGTGCTCCTTCGCTCGTTGCTCTGCTCCTGCATCAACTTCTCCTTCTCTTCCATCTCCGGGGGCTGCGGTCAGCCACTCCTACACCTTGTCCCTGCCGGCTCCCTGTCCCTGGCTTTGCTCCCTGTCCCTGCTTGGGCCTGTCCCTGCTTGTCCTTGGCCTTCCTCGGCCTCTCCCAATTACTCGGCCGCTCCTAACAATTACTCAGCCACTCCTACTACGCGGCGGCCACCCTCTGACGTCGCCGATCAGCCCAGGAGCTCCCGGTCGGCCCGTTCCGAAGCCCCTTGTTCCTCGGACCGGGCTTCGACACCCCCACCGAAGTGGGGCCACGGCGATGCCAGTCAGTCCGACGACCAGTTCACTATCGCAGCGGGCCATTTCTGCCCCGTTACTCTATTGTGAACGGAGGATGAACACGGCGGTCGGGACGGCCCTCGCCGGGCCGGTCCCACAGAAAAGACCAGGAAGCCGCGCCGATAGGCTGGACCCATGGGTCGAGTGCGCGTGGCCGCCTGCCAGATCAACACGGTGGTGGGCGACCTCGAGGGCAACGCCGAGCGGATCCTGGCTGCCCTGGACCGGGCGGAGGAGGGTGGCGCCGACCTGGCCGTCTTCCCGGAGCTCACCGTGACCGGCTATCCGCCCGAGGACCTGTTGAGCCGGCCGGCCTTCGTGGCCGACAACCTGGCCGTGTTCGACCAGATCGTCGAGGCCAGTGGCCCCTGCGCCGCAGTGATCGGGTACGTGGGCACCGACGGCTCCGGCCGCCTCTACAACGCCGCGGCGCTCTGCGCCGAGGGCCGCGTCCTCGGCCGCTACATCAAGCGCCGGCTCCCCAACTACGGGGTGTTCGACGAGCGGAGGTGGTTCACCCCGGGGCGGGGGCCGGCGGCCCGCTATCTGGTGGCCGGGGTGCCGGTCGGGATCTCCATCTGTGAGGACATGTGGTTCCCGGGCGGGCCCATGGCCGATCAGGCCCGGGCCGGGGCCGGCCTGCTGGTCAATCTCAATGCGTCCCCGTACTCGCGGGGACGACGGGACGAGCGGCTGGCCGTGCTGGCGGAGCGGGTGGCCGAGACCGGCTGTGCCATCGCCTACGTGAACCAGGTCGGGGGGCAGGACGAGCTGGTCTTCGACGGGGCCTCCCTGGTCATGGGGGTCGACGGGTCGGTGGTGGCCTCGGCCGCCCAATTCTCCGAGCAGGTGCTCCTGGTCGACTTGGACGTCGAGGGCCGAGAGGGTTTTGACGCGCCGGCGGCCCTCGAGGTGAGCACCGGGTCGCGGGCCGGGAGCGGCCCCCGGGTCGGCGGGGTGGCCACCCTGCTCGACCCGCAGGCCGAGGTGTACGAGGCGCTGGTCCTCGGGACGCGCGACTACGTGGCCAAGAACGGGTTCACCGACGCGGTGATCGGGCTCTCGGGGGGGATCGACTCCTCGTTGGTGGCCACCGTGGCCGTCGATGCGCTCGGGCCCACCCACGTGCACGGGGTGACCATGCCGTCGCGGTACTCGAGCGAGGGCTCGGTCGGGGACGCGGTGACCCTGGCCGGCAACCTGGGCATCGACATCGCCACCGTGGCCATCGAGCCGACCCATCAGGCGCTCGCCACCTCGCTATCGCCTCTGCTCGGTGGTGAACCCGCCGGGCTGACCGACGAGAACCTGCAGTCGCGTATCCGCGGCGTTCTGCTCATGGCCCTGTCCAACGCCCGCGGCTGGATCGTCCTCACCACCGGCAACAAGAGCGAGATGGCCACCGGCTACTCGACGCTGTACGGCGACTCGGCCGGCGGGTTCGCGGTGATCAAGGACGTGCCCAAGCTGCTGGTCTACGAGCTGTGCCGGTACCGGAACCGACGGGCCGGCTTCGACCTGATCCCCGATCCGGTCCTGACCAAGGCCCCCTCGGCCGAGCTCCGGCCCGACCAGCGGGACGACGAGTCCCTGCCGCCGTACTCGGTGCTCGACCCGGTCATGGAGGGCTACGTGGAGGGCGACCGGTCGGCGGACGACCTGGTCGCCGAGGGATTCGACGCCGCGGCGGTGGATCGCGTGGTCAGTCTGGTGGACCGGGCCGAGTACAAGCGCAGGCAGATGCCCCCGGGGGTCCGGATCTCCGGCAAGGCCTTCGGTAAGGATCGGCGCATGCCCATCACCAACCACTACCGGTCGACGCGTACGTCGGGAGCCGCGCCAGCCCACCCCAGTCCTCCCGCAGGTGCCGAGGCGGAGCGGTCCAGCCAGGAGCGGTCCGGCGAGGCGAGCGGGGAGACGCCGGCCGTTGTCTGACCTGTCCCACCGGCGCGAGGCCGGCCCGGGCCCCGACCAGCCCACCGCGGTCGGGACGCGGCTCGGCGTGTCCCCCCTTCCCCTCGACGCCTCGGCGGCGCTGGTCGGGGAGTACCGCTGGATCGAGCACGCCCTCTACCGGCTGCTCGGGGAGTGGGTGACCGACATGCCCATCGCCGCCGTGCAGGTCCACCTGGACGCCCAGAGCATGCGCCACGCCTGGCACGCCGAGCTCTGGGCCGAGCGCCTGCCGGTACGGGCCGGGGACGACCCCGATGAGTGGACGACGCCGTCGGGTCCCTCCACCGCCCTGTTCACCGCCCTGTCGGGGACGGCGCTCCCGGTGGAGGGACCGGGCTCGACGTGGCCTCCGGCCCGGGAGGACGTCGTCGGGCCCCCCGGGGCCCTGCCCCGCCTGGCCGGCCTGTACCGGGTGGTCCTGCCCCGGCTGGTCACCACCTACCAGCGGCACCTGGGGGTGGTCTCCCCGATGACCGACGCCCCGGTGGCCCGGGCCCTGCGACTGGTGCTCAACGACGAGATCGAGGACTGGCAGGCCGGGGAACGCCTGGTGGAGCGGCTGGTCAGCCGTCCCCACGACGTGGCCGCGGTCTACGAGTTCCTCCAGCGCCTCGAGACGGTGGTGGTGGGGGCGGGCGCCACGTCGGGGCTGGTGGCCATTCCGGGGCCTGTACCAGGGGAGTGACCCCGCGGCGGCCGCTGCCGAGGGCAGAAACCGACTGAAGGGCTTGACGCGTCCGGTAAACTTCGAAAGCAGCAATCGTTGCGCCCGAAAGCGCCAGACCCGATGCACTGACCGCCGGTTGCGACCGAGGGGCACTGTGACGGTCGGCCGTCCCCCACCTTGGTGGGGAAAACGAAGGACCCGGTGAAGTTGGCTAAGGAGCGCCTCGAACGAGACGACGAAGATCTGGTTCGGTTGTATCTGACCGACATCGGCCAGTATCCGTTGTTGACCAAGGACGATGAGGTCAGACTGGCGCAAGCCATCGAAGCTGGCCGGGAGGCCGACGCCCAGCTGGCCTCGGCTCCGAAGGGTTTGACCCCGGCGAAGAAGCGAGAGCTCCGCCGCACCACCCTCCAGGGGGAGAGCGCCCAGCAGACGTTCGTGCAATCGAACCTCCGCTTGGTGGTGTCCATCGCCAAGAAGTACCAGGCGTCCGGACTGCCGCTGCTGGACCTGATCCAGGAGGGCAACCTCGGGCTGATGCACGCGGTCGAGAAGTTCGACTGGCGCAAGGGCTTCAAGTTCTCCACCTACGCCACCTGGTGGATCCGCCAGGCCATCACCCGGGGCATCGCCAACACCGGCAGGACCATCCGGCTCCCGGTGCACGCCGGTGACACCCTGGCCCGGGTGCAGAAGGCCCAGGCCCGTCTGGAGCTCAAGTACGGCCGGCCGGCCACCTTGGCCGAGCTGGGCGCCGAGGTCGAGATGCCCGAGGACAAGCTGGTCGAGGCCCTCCGGTTCCGGGCCGAGCCCCTGTCCCTCTCCGAGCCCCTCCGGGAGGACGGGGACGCCGAGTTGGGCGACGTGGTCGAGGACCGTTCGGCGGAGTCACCCTTCGAGGTGGCCGCGGTCTCCCTCCTCCCCGAGGAGATCGGACGGCTGCTGTCCCCCCTCGACGAGCGGGAGCGGGAGATCCTCCGGTTGCGCTTCGGCCTCGACCGGGGCGAGCCCCGGACGCTCGAGGAAGTGGGCGAGCACTTCAACCTGACCCGGGAGCGGATCCGCCAGATCGAGGCCCGGGCCATGTCCAAGCTGCGGCACCCGTCCTCGGACACCGGGGCGCGCGATCTCCTGACCGTCTGAGTCCTTCCCGGAGTGGAGCGCTACCGCTCGGGAAGCGATACCATCTCCCCATGAAGAAGCTGCTGATCCTCGCCATCGTCGTTGCCCTGGGTGTCGTCGCCGCCAAGCGGCTCCGTCCTTCCTGAGCAGCCCCACCCACTGCGCCGGGCGCGCCGACCACGTTGCGTGAGTGGCGCGCCCTTGGCGCGCCACGAGCCTTTTCGGTCAGGTCACCGATGG
>DATCBL010000269.1:0-19369 GCA_036511875.1 Acidimicrobiales bacterium | reverse complement strand
TCCCGCCCGCCTCCTCGCCGCCCAGCTTGGCCACGAGCGACCGGATGAAGACGCAGGCATCCTCGGCGTCCACCGCCGTCGCCGCCTTGCCGGTGCCGATGGCCCACAGCGGCTCGTAGGCGATCACCACGCCGGCCAGCGCCTCGGCGGCCATCCCTCCGAACGCCGCCTCCACCTGAGCGGAGAGCCGGTCCTCGGTCAGGCCGGCGTCGCGCTCGTCGATGGTCTCCCCCACGCAGCAGATGGGGGTCATCCCGTTGCGCATGACGGCCCGCACCTTGGCCCGCACCACGTCGTCGGTCTCGCCGAACAGCCGACGGCGCTCCGAGTGGCCGACGATCACGTAGTCGACGTGGAGCTTGGCCAGCATCAGGGGGCTGACCTCGCCGGTGAAGGCACCCGAGTCCTCCACGGCGCAGTTCTGGGCCCCGAGCGCCACCGGGATCCCCTCCGGCTCGAGCACCGACTGGACGGTACGCAGGTCGGTGAAAGGAGGGTGCACCGAGACGTCCAGCTTGGAGACGTCAGCCGGCTGCAGCCGGAGCCCGAGGTCACGCGCCGCGTGCAGCGCCTCGTGATGATCGAAGTTCATCTTCCAGTTGCCGCTGATCAACGAGCGACGACTGAGCGGCAGGTCGCTCACCGTGGGTTCGGGCCTCCGGGGGGGCGACGCTTCGGCCGGGGGGCGTTGGGCGCGCCCCGCAGCGCGGCCAGACCCGGCAGGTCACCGTACTCCAGCAATTCCAAAGAGGCGCCCCCTCCGGTCGAGATGAAGCCGATCTGGTCGCCCAGATCGAGTGCGTCCACCGCCGCGGCGCTGTCTCCCCCGCCGACCACCGTGTACCCCTCGCACTGGGCGATGGCCCGGGCCACCCCTTCGGTCCCGGCACCGAATCGGGTGTCCTCGAACACCCCCATCGGGCCGTTCCACAACACGGTGCCGGCTCCCCTGATGGCCTCGGCGTAGGCGGCCGACGTGGCCGGCCCGATGTCGAGGCCCTGCCAACCGGCGGGCACTTCGTCCCCCACGATGCGGACTTCCCCACCGGAACAGTCACATCCGAAGGTGGCGCCGGGCTCCAGGGCCACGATGTCGGTGGGCAGGAGGATGTCCTTCCCCGACGCCAACAGGGCGGCGCAGTCGTCGATCCGGTCGGGGTCGACCATCGAGCCGCCGACGGCATGGCCGGCCGCGGCCAGAAAGGTGAAGGCCATCCCCCCGCCCACGATCAGGACGTCCACTCGTTCGAGCAGGGCCTTCAGGACGCCGAGCTTGTCGGCCACCTTGGCTCCGCCTACCACGGCGACGAACGGCCGGGCCGGGTGGCCGAGCAGGCCGCCCAGGGCCTCAATCTCCCGCTGGAGCAGGAATCCGGCGGCACTGGGCAGCACGGTGGGTGGCCCGACAACCGAGGCGTGGCGGCGGTGGGAGACCCCGAAGGCATCGTTGACGTAGGCGTCGTGGCCGTTGATCAGCTTCCCGACGAAGCCCGGGTCGTCGGACTCCTCACCCGGGTCGAACCGGAGGTTCTCCATCAGCTCCACCTTGGGCGCCAGGCGGGCCAGCTCCTCCCGCACCGGTCCGAGGTCGAACCGGGCGTCCGGGGCGCCGGAAGGGCGACCCAGGTGGGTGCAGGCCGTGACGGTGGCCCCCCGGTCCAGCAGGTACTCCAAGGTCGGCAGTGCGGCCCGGATGCGGAAGTCGTCGGTGACCACCGAGGGCTCGCCCTCGCAGGGCCGCAGGGGCACGTTGAAGTCCACCCGGACTAGCACGCTGGCTCCGTGCAGCTCGGGGAGATCGCCAAGCAGCGGGAGGCCGCTCAGTAGTGGGTTCGCTTTCGTCCTGCTCATCGCTCAGTCTCCCCTCGCACCTTCCACGATGTCCCCGGGCCCCGTCAGGAGACGGCGCCACCAACCACCAACGACAGATCCACCAGCCGACTGGCGTACCCCCACTCGTTGTCGTACCAGCCCCCCACCTTCACCAGGGTGATCCCGGAGGCCGACGGCATGACCATGGTCAATCCGGCGTCGAAGGTGCACGACGCCGGGCTCCCGACGATGTCGGACGAGACGATGGGGTCCTCGGTGTAGACCAGCACGTCGGCCAGAGGCCCCGACGACGCGGCGGCGGCGAACGCCGCGTTGACCTCGGCCACGGTGACCGACCCGGGAATGACCGCGGTGAACTCGGTGATCGACCCGTCCGGCACCGGGACCCGCAGCGACGTGCCGTCCAACCGGCCCTTCATCGACGGCAGCACCAGTCCGGTGGCCCGGGCCGCCCCCGTGGACGTCGGGATGATGTTGATCGATGCCGCCCGGGCCCGGCGGAGGTCCTTGTGGGGCAGGTCGAGCAGGTTCTGGTCGTTGGTGAAGGCGTGGACCGTGGTCATCATCCCGCTCTCGACCCCGAAGGCCTCGTCGAGGACCTTGACCATGGGAACGAAGCAGTTGGTGGTGCAGGAGGCATTGGAGACCACGAAGTCCTTGGCCGGATCGAAGTCCCCGTCGTTGACGCCCATCACGAAGGTGGCGTCCACGTCGGCGGCCGGCGCCGACACGATGACCCGGTTGGCCCCGGCCTCGAGGTGGGCGGCGGCCGAGGCCCGACTGGTGAACAGGCCGGTCGATTCGATGACCACCTCGACGCCGAGCTTGTCCCAGGGCAGCGCCTTGGGATCCCGCTCGGCCAGCACGGCGATGGGTCCGGAGTCGAGCACGATGGAGGAGTCGGCCACCTCCACGGGGCTGTCGAACCGGCCGTGGGTGGAGTCGTAGCGCAGGAGATGGGCCAGGGTCTCGGCCGAGGTGAGGTCGTTGACCGCCACCACCTCGACGTCGGCACCCATGCTCCGGGCGGCCCGGAGAAAGTTACGACCAATGCGTCCGAAACCGTTGATGCCGATCCGTACGGTCATTGCCTTCGTGCCTCGCTCTTCACTGTCCTGTGCGTGCTCTCCGCACGCTCGTACCGGTGCTGCCCCTCCGACCAACGGAGAACGGCGACCACGCTAGGGCATCCGGGCGGGTCTGGGCATCATCCGAGCAGATCAGAGAGGGTCAACGCCAGTTTGGCGGGATCGTGGGCCATCCCGTTGGGGCGGGCCAGGGCCACGTCCACCACCGGCACCCGGGGATCCCCGAGGGCCAGAAAGGAGGTGTCGCAGACGGTCACGTCGACGTCCACACCGTGTGCCACCAGCGCTTCCACGTGCATGGCCACGTCGAAGCCCTCGGTCTCGGGGACCTGGGGCCGGAGGTTGCACACGTAGACCTTCGGGCACGAGGAGCGGTTGATGCCGGCCAAGATCCCGGGCACGGCGGTGGCCGCCAGCACGCTGGTGAACAGCGATCCCGGCCCCAGGATGATCTGGTCGGCCTGCTCGAGCGCCTCCACCGCCGGCAGCGGCGCCGAGGGGTCGCCGGGCACCAGGGACACCCTCCGGATGTTGTCGGTGCCCATCACCGCCACCTGCCCGGCCACCGGCCCCCCGTCGGCCTCCGCCTTCAGGACCACCGGGTCGGTGGTGGCCGGCAGCACCCGTCCCTTGACCCCGAGCAGCCGGCAGGCCTCGTCGAGGGCGGCCACCGGGTCGCCGGTCCCGTCGATCAGGCCGGCCAGGATCAGATTGCCCAGCGCGTGCCCGGCCAGCTCCTCCTCGCCGAACCGGTACTCGAAGGCCGAGGCCAGGAGGGAGCCGGGCTCGGCCATGGCGGCCAGGCACTTGCGCAGGTCCCCGGGCGGGATGATGTGGAGGAGCTCGCGAAGCCGTCCGGACGAGCCGCCGTCGTCGGCCACCGAGACGATGGCGGTGACCCGATCGGTATAGGTCCCGACGGCCCGGAGGGTGGCGGCCAGGCCGTGGCCGCCTCCCACCGCCACCACGGTGGGCTGCCTCCCCGATGGTCCGTCCGACCGGGGCTCGCTCACCGCCCTGTTCGACCCGGGCTCAGTGAAGGCACCGTTCGGGGGCTCGCTCAACGCTCGACGTCCCGATGGAAGACGGTGGTGGGTGTGCCCCGGTCGTCGAGGCGACGGGCCAGCTCCTCGGCCAGCACCACCGAGCGGTGACGACCACCGGTGCACCCCATGGCCACGGTCAGGTACGACTTGCCCTCCCGGACGTAGGCCGGGATCAGCATGGTCAGGAGTTCGTCCAACTTGGCCAGGAACTCGGCGGTCTCGGGGCGGTCGAGGACGAACTTCCGGACCTCGGGTTCGAGGCCGCTGTGACTCCTCAGGGACTCGTCCCAGTACGGGTTGGGCAGGAACCGGCAGTCGAACATCAGGTCCACGTCCCGCGGAATGCCGTGCTTGAACCCGAAGGAGACGATGGAGGTCTGCATGGTGCTGCCCGCCTCCTCCCCCCCGAACACCTCCATCAACCGGGTGCGGAGCTGATTGGTGTTGAGGTCCCCGGTGTCGATGACCAGGTCGGCCCGGTCCCGAAGGTCGTTGAGCAGCAGCCGCTCGTCGGCGATGGAGTCCACCACCCCCCGGGCGGCCTGGGGATGGCGGCGACGGGTCCCCTCGAACCGGCGGATGAGCACATCGTCGGCGGCATCCAGGAAGAGGATGCGGACCCGATTGCGCGCCGCCTTCAGGGCGTCCACGGCCGGGAGCACATCGTCGAGGTCTCCCCCGCCCCTCCCCACCACGAGAGCCACCCGCTCGAGCTCCGAGCCCGTGCCGTCGACCAGCTCGGAGACCTTGGAGATGAGGGCGGAGGGCATGTTGTCGATGACGAACCAGCCCAGGTCCTCGAGCGTGGCCCCGGCCGTGGACCGACCGGCCCCGGACATGCCGGTCACCACCAGGTATTCGCTCATCGATCCACCTCTGCCCGCCTCGCGGTCGGCCTGTTCGGAGCCAGGGGCGTGTGCAGTCGCTCGAACACCGATGCGCCCACCTCGGCCGGCAACCACGATACGCCCAGCAACTCGTCCTTGGACACGTTTCGCAGCGCGGCCAGGCCCCCGAACTGCTCGATCAGGCGTTCGCGGCGCTTCGGACCCAGGCCATTGACCCCGTCCAACGCCCCCAGTGTCATGCGTTTTCCCCGCAACGTGCGGTGGTAGGAGATGGCGAACCGGTGGGCCTCGTCCCGGAGTTGTTGGAGCAGGTAGAGCCCGTCCGACTGGCGCGACAGCCGATAGGGGTCGGATCGGCCCGGGCGGAAGACCTCCTCGAAGCTCTTGGCCAGGGAGGCGATGGGGATCCGCTCGGTCAGCCCCAGGGAGGCCAGCACCCTCACCCCGACGTTGAGCTGGCCCACTCCCCCGTCGAGGAGGAGGAGCTGCGGCGGATAGGCGAAGCGGCGCTTGGCCGCCACCCGGCCCGGAGTCGGTGGCCCGTCGGCGGCGCCGGCGCCGGCGGCCGCCTCCCCCAGTTGGGGTCCGGAACCGTCCGAGGCCCCCGGCGGCTCGTCGACCCGTTCCTCGGCCAGCAGGGAGGTGAGCCGCCGGGTGAGCACCTCCTCCATGGCCGCGTAGTCGTCGTTGCCGGCCACCGTGGTGACCCGGAAGTGCCGGTAGTCGCTCTTCTTCGGCAGGCCGTCCTCGAAGACCACCATGGAGCCCACGTAGTCGGTGCCCTGGAGATGGCTCATGTCGTAGCACTCGATGCGCAGCGGCGCCTCGGGCAGGTCGAGCTCCTGCTGCAGCGACTCGAGGGCCCGGGCCCGGCTGTTGTGGTCGGAGGTCCGGTGCAGCCGGTGGCGCACGAAGGACTCCTTGGCGTTCTGCTCCACCGTCTGGAGCAGCGCCCGCTTGGACCCCCGCAGCGGGACTCGCAGGGCCACCGGCCCCGGCCGCCGCTCGGAGAGGTAGGCCACCACGGCGTCGGCGTCCTCGGGCATGGTCGGCACCAACACCTGGCGGGGCACGCCGGCGGCCGAGTCGGCGTAGACGTCGACCAGCACCCGCTCCATCAGCTGGGCCGGGGTCAGGTCTTCCACCTTGTCCACGAAGAGCCCGAGCCGGCCCACCACCTTGCCCGAGCGGACGTGGAACACCTGGACCGCCGCCTCCAGCTCGTCCTCGGCCAGCCCGAACACGTCGAGGTCCTCGCGGCGGGCCAGCTCCATCTGGCGGACGGCGTCGGCGGCCCGCACGGCCTCGAGCTTGTCCCGCAGGACCCGGGCCCGCTCGAACTCCTGAGCCCGCGACGCCTCCTGCATGGACGCCTCGATCCCCCGCTCCAGGCCGCCGGTGTCCCCGCTCAGGAAGGAAATCAGGTCCTCCACCAGCCGGGCGTACTCCTCGTGGTCGATCTCCCCCACGCAAGGTCCCGAGCATCGCTCGATGTGGAACAGGAGGCAGGGCCGACCGAGCCGCTGGTGGCGCCGGAACTTGGTGTCTGAGCAGGTCCGCACCGGGAACGACCGCAGCAGCAGGTCGAGCGTCTCGCGGATGGCCCCCACGTTGGGATAGGGACCGAAGTAGCGCACCCCACTCCGCTTGCGCCCCCGCACCACCGCCGGTCGGGGCCACTCGTCGTTCACCGTCAGGGCCAGCCAGGGGTAGCTCTTGTCGTCCTTCAGGCGGACGTTGTAGCGGGGCTGGAGCTGCTTGATCAGGTTGTGCTCGAGCAGCAGGGCCTCGGACTCCGAGTCCACCACCATCCACTCCACATGGTCGGCCTGGTGGACCAGCTGGGCGGTCCGGGGGGCCAGGCCGGCGGGGTCCTGGAAGTAGGAGTTGAGGCGCTGCCGGAGCGACTTGGCCTTCCCCACGTAGAGGACCCGTCCGTCCCGGTCGAGGAATTGGTAGGAGCCGGGGGCGTCGGGAATCGATCCGGGGAGGGGGCGGGTCACCACTCCACCAGTGTGCCGTGTCCGGCCCCGACCCGACGCACCGCACCGTCGGCGTCCCGACCGCATACACTGGCCTGACGCCGGCCTGGTTTCCGGCGACATCTACCGCTCCGGGGCCGACATCCCCGCGGACGGGCGACCAGGCTGTCCCCGCCGGCCAGACCGGAGCGCCTCCACAAGGGGGTCATACCCAAGCATGCTCCGGCTACAGACGGCACTCCCCGACCGCTACACCACGGCCGATCCCGACCAGCTGGCCGTCTGGATCAGCCAGGCCAAGGCGACGCTCGGCCCCCGGCTGCTCATCCTCGGCCACCACTACCAACGCGACGAGGTGATGGCGTGGGCCGACGCCCGGGGCGACTCGTTCGGCCTCTCCCGCATCGCCGCCGACCAGACCGAGGCGGAGTTCGTGGTGTTCTGCGGCGTCCACTTCATGGCCGAGTCGGCCGACATCCTCACCGGATCCCACCAGCAGGTCCTCCTCCCCGACCTGAACGCCGGCTGCTCCATGGCCGACATGGCCGACATCGACTCGGTGGAGGAGGCCTGGGACGCCCTGGGCACGGTGACCGACACCGACCGGGTGGTCCCGGTCACCTACATGAACTCCTCCGCCGACCTCAAGGCCTTCGTGGGCCGCCACGGAGGGGTGGTGTGCACCTCCTCGAACGCCCGGGCCGTCCTCACCTGGGCCCTCGGGCCCGACGCCCAGGGGGGGAGCCGTGGCGACCAGGTCCTGTTCTTCCCCGACCAGCACCTGGGCCGGAACACCGGGTTCGAGCTGGGCTACGGCGCCGAGGACATGGCGGTCTGGAACCCGAGGCAGGACCGGGGCGGCCTGGACGACCTCACGCTGAAGTCGGCGACCCTGCTGCTGTGGAAGGGCCACTGCTCGGTCCACCAGCGGTTCCGGCCCGCCCAGGTGGACGCCTTCCGGTCGGAGCACCCCGACGGCATCGTGCTGGTTCATCCCGAGTGCTCCCACGACGTGGTTGAGATGGCCGACCAGGTCGGCTCCACCGACTTCATCATCCGGGCCGTGGCCGAGGCCCCGGCCGGGGCGGTGATCGGGGTGGGCACGGAGATCCACCTGGTCAAGCGGCTCGACGACGAGACGCCGGACAAGACGGTGGTCTCGCTCGACCCGCTGGTGTGCCCCTGTTCGACCATGTTCCGGGTCGACGCCGCCCACCTGGCCTGGGTGTTGGAGGGACTGGTGGCCGGGGAGGTTCGCAACCGGATCACCGTGGACGAGGAGACCGCCACGTGGGCCCGGGTGGCCCTGGAGCGGATGCTGGCCACCGTCTGACGGTCGCCGGGGCGCTCAGCCCCGGGTGGCCACCGGCTCTCGAGGGGTCCGGGCCCGGGCCTTGACCGGGGCCGAGGAGGCCCCGTCGGGGCTGATCGACGTTCCCGCGCCCGCACCCCGCACCGCCGCCGTCTTCGCCCCCGACCGGCCGGTGGCCGCCCGCTTGGGCTTGGGCTTGGCCCGGGAGGTGGCCCGGCCCGGTCGACCGGGGGACTTGGCCGGGCGCCGTCGGATGCCGAGCAGCGGGGCCAGGACCTCGCCGGTGTAGCTCCCGGGGGCCACGGCCACGTCCTCGGGGGTGCCCTCGGCCACGATCGACCCGCCCCGGTCCCCGCCCTCGGGACCCAGGTCGAGGATCCAGTCGGCGCTCTTGACCACGTCGAGGTTGTGCTCGATGACGATGACCGTATTGCCCTGGTCGACCAGCCGGCTGAGCACGTCGAGCAGCTTGCGCACGTCGTCGAAGTGCAGGCCGGTGGTGGGCTCGTCGAGGACGTAGAGGGTGTGCCCGGTCGACCGGCGGCTGAGCTCGGACGCCAGCTTGACCCGCTGGGCCTCGCCGCCCGACAGGGTGGGGGCCGGCTGGCCCAGTCGGATGTAGCCCAGACCCACGTCGACCAGGGTCTGGAGGTGGCGGGCGATGGGAGGCTGGTGGGCGAAGAAGGCCAGCGCCTCCTCGCAGGAGAGCTCGAGCACGTCGGCGATGGTCTTGCCCCGGAAGGTGACCTCCAGGGTGTCCCGGTTGTAGCGGGCCCCGAGGCACACCTCGCAGGGCACGTAGATGTCGGGCAGGAAGTGCATCTCGATGCGGATGGTGCCGTCCCCCGAGCAGGCCTCGCACCGGCCCCCCTTCACGTTGAAGGAGAACCGGCCGGGTTGGTAGCCCCGGACCTTGGCCTCCTGGGTCTGGCTGAACAGCTTGCGGATGTAGTCGAACACCCCGGTGTAGGTGGCCGGGTTGGAGCGAGGGGTCCGCCCGATGGGCGCCTGGTCCACCTCCACCACCTTGTCCACGTGGGCCACGCCGCGGATGGTCCGGTGGAGGCCGGGGAGGGCCTTGGCCCGGTGGACCTGCTTGGCCAGCGAGCGGAGCAGGATGTCGTTGACCAGGGTGGACTTCCCCGATCCGGACACGCCGGTCACGGCCACCAGCTTCCCCAGGGGGAACTCGGCGTCCACGTCGTGCAGGTTGTGCTCGCGGGCCCCCACCACCACCAGGGACTCACCGCTCCCCCGGCGGCGGACGGCGGGCACGGCGATGCTCTTGGCCCCGGAGATGTACTGGCCGGTCAGCGAGTCGGGGTTCGACTCCAGCCCGCCCGGTCCGGTGACCGGCCCGGAGTGGACGATCCTCCCCCCGTGCTCCCCGGCCCCGGGCCCGACGTCCACCACGTGGTCGGCCACCCGGATGGTCTCCTCGTCGTGCTCCACCACGATCACCGTGTTCCCGAGGTCGCGAAGGCGCTTGAGGGTCCCGATGAGCCGCTTGTTGTCCCGCTGGTGGAGCCCGATGGACGGCTCGTCCAGGACGTAGAGCACCCCGACCAGTCCGCTGCCGATCTGGCTGGCCAGCCGGATCCGCTGGGCCTCGCCGCCGGACAGGGTGGTGGCCGAACGGGCCAGGGTCAGGTAGTCGAGCCCCACGTCCAACAGGAACTGCATCCGCTCCCGGACCTCGCGGAACACCCGGTCGGCGATGAGATGGTCGCGGTCGGATAGGTCGAGCGAGGCCACCACGTCCACCGCGGTGCCGATGGACAGCGAGCACAGCTCGAAGATGTTGTAGGCCCCGACGGTGACGGCCAGGGACTCGGGCCGCAGCCGGGCGCCGCCGCACTCGGGGCAGGGCACCTCGCGGAGGAAGCCCTCCAGGTTGTCCCGGAGGAACTCCGAGTCGGACTCGGAGTGGCGACGCTGGAGCCAGGGGACGATGCCCTCGTAGGCGGTGTGGAACGACCGCTGGCGCCCGTAGCGGTTGCGGTACTTGAGGTGGACCTGCCGGCCGCCGGCCCCGTAGAGCACCAGCTTCTGTTCGGCCTTCTTGAGCTTCTCCCACGGGACGTCGACCGAGAACCCGCCCAGCTCGGCCACCGACGCCACCACCCGGGAGAAGTACTCGCTGCGGCCGCCGGCCCAGGGGGCCAGGGCCCCTTCGGCCAGGGACTTGGTCGGGTCGGGCACCACCAGCTCCGGATCGACCTCGAACCGGGTCCCGAGGCCGGTGCAGACCGGGCAGGCCCCGTACGGGGAGTTGAACGAGAAGTTGCGGGGGGAGGGGTCCTCGAAGCTCAGCCCGCAGAAGGTGCAGGCCAGGTGCTGGCTGAAGGTGATGGCCTCCTCCTCGGTGCCGTCGGCCCCCACCACCACCACCTCGGCCACGCCCTCGGCCAGGGACAGGGCGGTCTCCAGCGACTCGGTGAGGCGGCGGCGGATGTCGTCCCGGCGGACCAGGCGGTCGACCACCACCTCGATGGTGTGCTGCTCGTACCGGGCCAGGTCCACCTGGCCCCGTTCGGCCAGCTCCACCGTCTCCCCGTCCACCCGGGCCCGGGCGAAGCCCTGCTTGGCCAAGTCGTCGAGGAGGGCCCCGTACTCCCCCTTCCGGCCCCGGACCACCGGGGCCAGGACCAGGAAGCGGGTCCCCTCCTCCATGGCCAGGATGCGGTCCACGATCTGCTGGGGGCTCTGGCGGGCCACCGGGCGGCCGCAGTTGGGGCAGTGGGGCTTGCCGATGCGGGCATAGAGGAGCCGGAGGTAGTCGTACACCTCGGTGACGGTGCCCACCGTGGACCGGGGGTTCCTCGACGAGGACTTCTGGTCGATGGAGATGGCCGGGGACAGCCCCTCGATGAAGTCCACGTCGGGCTTGTCCATCTGGCCCAGGAACTGGCGGGCGTAGGCCGACAGGGACTCGACGTAGCGGCGCTGTCCCTCGGCGTAGATGGTGTCGAAGGCCAGCGAGGACTTGCCCGAGCCGGACAGCCCGGTGAACACCACCAGCTTGTCCCTCGGCAGGTCGAGCGAGACGTCCTGGAGGTTGTGCTCGCGCGCGCCTCGCACCACCAGACGATCAGCCATTGGGTGAGGATACCGGGGTGGGCGACGGGGTCCGGCGGCCGCTCACGTCCCGCCGGAGTCGTCGACGTCGGCCGTCTCCCCCACCAGCACCGGCGAGCCGTCCACCGGGTCCCGGACCAGCAGGGCCCGCAGCTCGGCGACCTCGTCGCGGAGGAGGGCGGCCTCCTCGAACCGGAGCTCCTCGGCGGCCCGGTTCATCTCGGCGTCGAGTCGGTGGATGAGGCCGGACAGCTGGTCGGCGTCGGGCCCGAGGGCCTCCGCCATCTCCGCGGCCACCGCCCGGGGGTCGACCCCACGGGCCTGCCCCCTCCGGCCCCGCCCGCCGCCCCGCTCGTTGGCCCCCGAGGTGATGGCCGCCGACCCCCCGCCCTCGCCCCGGACCCGCTCCAGGATGTCGGTCACCGACTTGGTGATGGTCTGGGGGTCGATCCCGTGGGCCTCGTTGTAGGCGATCTGGTGGGCCCGCCGCCGCTGGGTCTCGCCGATGGCCGTGGTCATGGAGTCGGTGACGGTGTCGGCGTACATCACCACCCGGCCGCTGACGTTGCGGGCGGCCCGGCCCATGGTCTGGATGAGGGACGACGACGATCGGAGGAACCCCTCCTTGTAGGCGTCCAGGATGGCCACCAGGGCCACCTCGGGGAGGTCGAGGCCCTCGCGGAGCAGGTTGATCCCGACCAGGACGTCGAACACCCCGAGCCGCAGCTCGCGCAGGATCTCGATGCGGGCCATGGTGTCGACGTCGGAGTGCAGGTACTGGACCCGCACCCCCTGTTCGGCCAGGTAGTCGGTCAGGTCCTCGGCCATCTTCTTGGTCAGGGTGGTGACCAGGACCCGGTGCCCGTCGGCCACCGTCCGGTCGATGCGCTCGCGCAGGTCGTCGATCTGCCCGGTGGTGGGGCGGATGTCCACCTCGGGGTCGACCAGGCCGGTGGGGCGGATCACCTGTTCGACGATGTTGGCGCTGTGCTCCAGCTCCCAGGGTCCGGGGGTGGCCGACAGCAGGACCACCTGGCCGGTGCGGTCGAGGAACTCCTCGAAGCGCAGCGGGCGGTTGTCCAGGGCGGAGGGGAGCCGGAACCCGTGGTCGACCAGGGTCTCCTTGCGCGACCGGTCCCCGGCGTACTGGCCCCGGAGCTGGGGCACGGCCACGTGGCTCTCGTCCACCACCACCAGGAACTCCTTGGGGAAGAAGTCGAGCAGGGTGAAGGGCGCCTCGCCCGGGGCCCGGCCGTCCAGGTGCCGGCTGTAGTTCTCCACCCCGCTGCACACCCCGGTCTCGGCCAGCATCTCCAGGTCGTACTCGGTCCGCATCCGGAGCCGTTGCGCCTCGAGGAGCTTGCCCGCCCCGGTCAGCTCGGGCAGCCGCAGGCGGAGCTCGGCCTCGATGCTCTCCACCGCCCTGCGCATCCGCTCGTCGCCGGTGCCGTAGTGGGTGTTGGCGAAGACCACCAGCTCCTCGAGCTCGTCACCGATCTCGCCGGTCATCACGTCGAACGGCCGGATGCGCTCGACGGTGTCCCCGAAGAACTCGATGCGGACGGCCTGGCTCTCGTAGGCGGCGTGGATCTCGACGGTGTCGCCCCGGGCCCGGAACTGGCCCCGGGACAGGGTGGCGTCGTTGCGCGAGTACTGGAGCTCGACCAGCCGCCGGAGCAGGGCCCGCTGCTCGTGCACCTCGCCGGGCCGGAGGTCCACGATCCGGTCCCGGTACTCGTCGGGCGACCCCAGCCCGTAGATGCACGAGACCGAGGCCACCACGATGGTGTCCGGCCGGAGCAGCAGGGACGAGGTGCAGGCGTGGCGGAGCCGGTCGATCTCGTCGTTGATGGACGAGTCCTTCTCGATGTAGGTGTCCGACGAGGGCACGTAGGCCTCGGGCTGGTAGTAGTCGTAGTACGAGACGAAGTACTCCACCCGGTTGCGGGGGAAGAACTCCTTCAGCTCGGCGGCCAGCTGGGCGGCCAGCGACTTGTTGGGCTCGATGATCAGGGTGGGCCGTTGCACCGCCTCGACGGTCCAGGCGATGGTGGCCGTCTTGCCCGACCCGGTGATGCCCAGCAGGGTCTGGTAGCGGTCGCCGCGCCCGAGCCCCTCGACCAGGCCGGCGATGGCCTGGGGCTGGTCCCCCGCCGGGCGGAAGGGCGAGACCACCTGGAAGTCGGGCACGGCATCGATGGTACCGGTCCCGGGGCGGCCCGGAACCGGGCCCGGCGGCGCTCAGGAGGCGGCGGGCGGGGCGTCGTCCCGGCGGTCCCGGCGGGCCTCCAGCTCGGCCCAGACCCGGTCGACCTCGGCCCGGAGGTGGTCGTGGTCCCCCGAGTTGTCCACGATGAAGTCGGCCCCCTCCAGGCGGGCGCCCCGGTCGGGCTGGCTGTCGATGCGGGCCCGGGCGTCTTGGGGGGCCATCCCCCGCGTCGTGACCAGCCGCTCGAGGGCCAGCTCGGTGGGCGCGTCGACCACCACCACCGCGGCCAGGTCCAGCGTCTGGCGGTGCACCGCCCGCAGCAGGGGGATGTCCAGCACCACGATGTCGTCGGTGCCGGCGTAGCGGTCCCTCCGGGCCATCATCTCGATCCCGATGGCCGGGTGGGTGATGGCGTTGAGGTCGGCCAGGGCCTCGGGGTGGCCGAAGACCAGGGCGGCCAGGGCGGGCCGGTCGATGCCTCCCCCGGCGTCCAGGATCCCGGCGCCGAACCGGTCGACCAGGGGCTGGAAGGCCGGCCCGCCCGGGGCCACCACCTCCCGGGCGATCACGTCGGCGTCGACCAGCCGGGCCCCGTGGGCGACCAGCAGGTCGGCCACCGTGGACTTGCCCGCCCCGATGCCGCCGGTGAGCCCGACTGCCAGCACGCCGCAGAGACTAGTCCGCGGGCCCCCGGTCGGGTCACCCTCCCTACGGCGGGGCGTGCCCCGGTACCGGAATCGATCCCCGCTATCCTGCGGGACCGGCCGACCCATGATCGATCCCTCCCCCGTCACGCCGGCCCGCGCCGCCGGCGCCCCCAACGACGAAGACCACGGCCCCCGACGGCGGCCCGCTCCGGTCGACCTGGCGGTGTGGGTGGCGCTGGCGGTGATCAGCTACCTGCCCTCCTTCCTGACTCAGCCGGGGAAGATCGCCGCCGACACCAAGCAGTACCTCTACCTCGACCCGGGCCGGCTGATCCAGAGCGCCATCTCCATGTGGGACCCCGACGTCGGGGCGGGCACCGTCACCCACCAGAACATCGGGTTCCTCTTCCCGATGGGTCCGTACTACTGGCTGGTGGCCCAGGCCCACATCCCGGTCTGGATCGGCCAGCGCTTCTGGATGGGATCGCTCTTCTTCGCCGCCGGCACCGGGGTGTGGGTCCTCGGGCGGCTGTTGGGCCTGTCCCGCTCCGGGCGCCTGGCCGCGGCGCTGGCCTACATGCTCACGCCCTACGTCCTCGACTACATCGCCCGGATCTCCGCCATCGTCATGCCCTGGGCCGCCCTGGGCTGGATGCTGGCCCTGACCATCCTGGCCGTCCGCAAGGGGGGGTGGCGCTACCCGGCCCTCTTCGCCGTGGTCATCGCCCTGGTGGGCGGGGTGAACGCCACCTCCATCCTGCTGGTCGGGCTGGCCCCGCTGTTCTGGGTGGTCTACGCGGTGTGGGGCACCCACGAGGTGCGGTTCCGGGCCGCCCTGCTGGCCTCGGCCCGCATCGCCGTCCTCACCCTCGGGGTCTCGCTGTGGTGGATGGCCGGCCTGTGGGCCGAGGGGGCCTACGGCATCAACGTCCTCAAGTACACCGAGACCCTGCCCACCGTGGCCTCCACGTCGCTGTCCTCGGAGGTGCTGCGGGGCCTCGGCTACTGGTACTTCTACGGCCAGGACAAGCTGGGCCCCTGGACCTCGGCCTCGTTCGGCTACCTCCAGTGGACCTGGCTCATCGCCGTCAGCTTCCTCGTCCCCGCCCTCTGCGTGACCCTGGGCCTGCTGGCCCGCTGGCGCTACCGCATCTTCGCCATCGCCCTGGTGCTGGTGGGGGTGGTGCTGGCCGTGGGCACCTACCCGTTCATGCACCCGACGCCGTTCGGGGCGCTGATCAAGGCCACCGGGGCCGACTCCACCGTCGGGCTGGCCCTCCGGTCCACCAACCGGATCGTCCCGCTGGTCCTGTTGGGCCTGGCCCTGCTGCTGGGGGCCGGGATCTCCGCGGTGGCCTCGGCGCGCCGGTGGGCCGGATGGGGCCTAGCCGCCCTGGCCACCGCCCTGATCGCCGCCGGCCTGCCCCCGCTGTGGACCGGGGGGCTGGTGGCCGGCAACCTCGAGCGTCCCACCACCATCCCGGCCTACATCCACCAGGCGGCGGCGTACATGAACGGCCAGAGCCACGACACCCGGGTCCTGCAGATCCCCGGGCAGGACTTCGCCTACTACCGCTGGGGCGTCACCTCCGACCCGGTCTGGCCCGGTCTGATGACCCGGCCCTACCTGATCCGCGCCGCGGTGCCGGTCGGGGAGCCGGCCAGCGTGAACCTGCTCCAGGCCCTGGACGAGTCGATCCAGGACGGGGTGTTCGTCCCCTCCACCCTGGCGCCGGTGGCCGGCCTGCTCAGCGCCGGCGACCTCCTCTACGAATCCGACGTCCAGTACGAGCGGTTCGGGACGGCCCGGCCCCAACCCCTGTGGCTGACCCTGACCGACCCGGCCACCGGGCTCGGGAAGCCCACGACCTTCGGGAAGCCCCAGCTCTACCAGCCCATCGGGTACCCGCTCACCGACGAGACCCAGCTGGCCATCCCCAACGACGCCTCCAACCCCCCGCCGGTGGCCGTGTTCGCGGTGCCCGACGCCCGGCCCATCACCCGCACCGAGACCCCGTCCGACCCGCTGGTGGTGGCCGGGGACGGGCAGGGGCTGATGGAGGCGGCGGCCGCCGGCCTGTTGGCCTCCAACCCGACCATCTTCTACTCGGCCACCTTCGCCGGCGACCGGGCCGGCCTGGACCGCCAACTCGGTCACGGCGCGGTGCTGGTGCTCACCGACTCCAACCAGAAGCAGCTGTCCACGTGGGGGACGGTGGTGGACGACTACGGCTATGTGGAACAGGCCAATGAGACCCCCCTGGTCTTCGACCCGTCCGAGGCCTCGCTCCCGGTGTTCCCCGACGCCGGGAGCGACACCCAGACGGTGGCGGTGGTCGACGGGGTGGCGTCGGTCCGGGCCACGGCCTACTCCAACCCCATCACCAACACCGCCGAGAACCAGCCGTTGAACGCCGTGGACGGGGATCCCCAGACCTCCTGGAAGGAGGGAGCGTTCAGCCCGGGCACCGACGAGTCCATCCAGGTGAAGCTGGTCCACCCGGTGACCGCCGACCACATCACCCTGCTCCAGCCGCAGAACGGAGCGAAGAACCGGACGGTGACCAACGTGACGCTCAGCTTCGACCACGGGCCGCCGGTCACCGCGGCGCTGGGCCGGGCCTCGGACGCCCCCCCGGGCCAGGTGGTCAGGTTCCCCTCCCGCACCTTCGGCTCGGTGACGGTGACCATCAACGCCACCAGCTCCGGCGTGCGGAAGGACTACCGCCGGTTCAGCGCGGTCGGCTTCTCCGAGATCGGCATCCCCGGGGTGGCCCCGGCCACCGAGGTGCTCCGCCTCCCCACCGACCTCCTGGCCGCCACCGGGACCCGATCCCTGGCCCACCCCCTGGACATCCTGCTCAACCGGATCCGGGCCCAGGTCACGCCGCCCCGGTCCGATCCCGAGGCCTCGATGGCCCGGCAGTTCACCCTGCCCACGGCGCGCACGTTCTCGATCGGCGGCACCGCCCGGATCTCGACGCTGATCCCCGACCCCACGGTGGACGAGCTGGTGGGCCGGACCGGAGGGTCCCCCGGACCCGGCCAGGCCACCGTGGTGTCGGCCAACTCGTCGGGCCGCCTGCCCGGCAACCTCCGCTCGTCGGCCAGCGCCGCGGTGGACGGCGACCCGAGCACCTCCTGGGAGCCGGGGCTCGGGCATCAGCCCGGCAACTGGGTCGAGTACCAGCTCAGCCGGCCGGTGACCTTCGACCACCTCGACCTCCAGGTGGTGGCCGACGGGAGGCACTCCATCCCGACCTCCCTCACCGTCAGCACGCCCTCGGGGACCCGGGTGGTGACCCTGCCCCCCATCGCCGCCGGGGCCGGGCGCCCCCAAGGGTCGGTGACCGCGGTGCCGGTGACCTTCCCGGCCCTCACCGGCGCCGACGTCAGGGTCACCGTGGACTCGGTGCGGGCCCACACCTTCCTCGACTACCTGTCCAACTCCACCAACACCGACCCGGTGGCGCTGGCCGAGGTGGGCATCCCCGGGGTGGCCCCGATGGTCACCCCGGCCACGGTGCCCACCCACTGCTCCCCGGACCTGGTGGCGGTGGACGGCCACCCGGTCGACGTGGAGGTCAGCGGATCGACGGCCACCGCCCTGGCCAACGGGGGCCTGACCATCCGGGGGTGCGGCAACGCCGCCGGGGGCATCACCCTGGCCGCCGGCACCCACACCATCACCACCAGCACCCGCCGGGCCACCGGCCTCAACGTCGACGCCCTCGCCCTGGGCTCGGCGGCCGGGGGCTCGGCGCAGGACCTCACCGCCACCGGACTGCTCCCGGCCCCCCCGGCCCCCCCGAGCGCCCCGGTGGACGTGGTCCACCAGGACCGGACCTCGATGACCGTCGAGGTCCACGGGGACGGCACGCCGGTGTGGCTGGTGCTCGGGCAGAGCCAGAGCCGGGGCTGGAAGGCCACCACGGCCACCGGCGTGGACCTGGGATCGTCGACGTTGATCGACGGCTACGCCAACGGGTGGTACCTCCCGGCGGCCCTAGTCCGGGGGACCACCACGGTCACCCTCACCTGGGCGCCCCAGCGGGTGGTGGACGCCGCCCTGGTGGTCTCGGGGGCGACCCTGGTGGTCTGCGTGGTCCTGATCGCCCTGCCGCCCCGTTTCCTGGCCTCGGGCCGGCGCCGGCGGCGGGGCGGCGGGCCCCGGGGCACCCACTCGACCCGGCCCGAGGCGGTCGGGGTCGACGAGGCCGTGGGGGCGGCGGCGTCAGGCCGCGGCGACCCGGAGCGACCGGTGCCGGCCTCGGTCCTGCGCAGCGGGGGGTCGGCCCCGACCTGGCCCCGGGCGCTGGGCATCGCCCTGCTCGGAGGCCTGGTGGCCGGCGTAGTGGTGGCGCCCCTGGCCGGCGCGCTGACCGCCGCGGTCATCCTGGTCGAGCTGCTGGTGGACCGGAGCCGGGTGGTGGTGGTGGCCGGCACGGTGGCCCTGCTGCTGGCCACGGTGGGCTACGTCACCGTGGCCCAGCACGACAACGCCTTCGCCTCCGACATCAACTGGCCCTCGCACACCGGCGTGGCCAACTCCCTGGTGTGGCTGGCCCTGTGCCTGCTCGGCGCCGACGGCCTGGTCCAGTGGGTCCGCCACCGCCGGGGGGTCGGGGCCGCCGCGCCGCCCCGGTCAGACCCGGCCTGACCCGAACCCGCCGGCGTCGGGCTGGTCGCCGGTGACCGGCGGTGGGGACTCCGTCCGCCCGGGGCCGCCGGCGGCCCGCCGCCACCAGGCGATGGAGTTCTTCAGGCGGAGGGCCGGCTTCTCGACGATGAAGTAGCTGAGGCTGGCCGAGATGATCGACAGCCCCAGCACCGAGAGGAAGAAGGCCCAGAACTCGAGGGTGAAGTCGTGGTACCCGCCGGCCCCGAGGATCCGGTAGATCCAGGTCTCGTGCCAGAGGTAGATGCCGTAGGAGATGGCGCCGAGCGAGGCCATGGGCCACCACTGGAGGAGGCGCCGGATGGCTCCCCGGCCCTGGGGACCGAAGACCGCCGGGAGGAGGAGGAAGAAGGCGAACAGGGAGTAGAGGGCCTGGCGGGCCAGGTCGAGGTCGGACTCGAAGTAGACGGGGATCACCGGGGATCCGATGTTGGACACCGCCCAGAAGCAGACCAGGGCGCAGGCCCACGAGACCCAGGGGAACCACCGGGTGCCCAGCCAGGCCGACTCGCGGTCCCGGTGGTGCATCCAGGCGCTGACCACGGCCAGCCCCATGCCCAGGGCGAAGAGGTCGAGGTAGGCGGGGAGCCAGACGGTGGCCAGCCGGTAGTAGGGGGAGTGATGCGACTGGAACTGGAGCACGTAGAA
>DATCBL010000268.1:0-3449 GCA_036511875.1 Acidimicrobiales bacterium | reverse complement strand
CGCTGGGTCATGTTGGCGCCCATCTTGCCCAGCCCGATCATGGCGATCTTCATGGTGCTCTCCTTGCTGTCTTCGATGCCGAGTCTGTCGTCGGTGCCGAGTCTGTCGTCGGTGCGTGGGTTGTTCCTGGGACCACGGTCGGGGCGTGGGCCACCGGAGCCAACCTCGGTCCCTCCTAGGACCCGCCGGCCAGGGCCGTGGCCTTGTCGCTGAGCGACTGCATCAGCTCGTCGAAGGACTTGGCGAAGGACGCCACCCCTTCGGACTCGAGCACTGCGGAGACGTCCGCCATGTCGATGCCGGCCGCGGCCAGGTCCTCGATGAGCCGGTGAGCCGCGTCGACGTCGGTGTCGACGGTCCGGGCCACCGTGCCGTGATCGAGGAAGTCGGCCACGGTGCCGTCGGGCATGGTGTTGACGGTGTCCGGACCGATGAGGGTGTCCACGTAGGCCAGGTCGGGATAGGTGGGGTTCTTCGTCGACGTCGACGCCCACAACGGGCGCTGCACCCGCGCCCCCTTGGCCGCCAGGGCCTCCCAGCGCGGCCCGGCGAAGCGCTGGCGGAAGAGGGCGTAGGCCAGCCGGGCCTGGGCCACGGCGGCCTGGCCCCGAAGGGCCAGGAGCCCGGGGCTGTCCGCGGCACCCTGGGCCGCCGCCTCGATCCGGCGGTCCACCTCGGTGTCCACCCGGCTGACGAAGAACGATGCCACGCTGGCCACCCGGGAGAGGTCGTCGGTTCCCGAGGCCAGCAGCGCCTCGAGTCCCGAGAGGTAGGCCTCGATGACCTCGTCGTAGCGGTCGATGCTGAAGATGAGGGTCACGTTGATGCTCCGACCCTCACTGATCATCTGCCGGATGGCCGGGACGCACTCCGGCGTGGCCGGGATCTTGACCAAGACGTTGGGCTGGTCGATCCGATCGTGCAGGGCCCGGGCCGCGGCGACGGTGCCCTCGGTGTCGTGGGCTAGGGACGGTGCCACCTCCACCGACACGAAGCCGTCCCCTCCGTCGGACGCGTCGTAGACCGGGCGGAGGATGGCCAACGCCCCGTTGATGTCGTCGACCACCAGGTCCCAGTAGGCGTCCTCCACCGACTTGGTGGCGATGAGGGAGCCGAACTGTGCGTCGTAGGTGTCCTGTCCCTCGATGGCCTTGGCCAGGATGGTGGGGTTGGAGGTGACCCCTCGGATGCCCTGGTCAACCAGGCCGGCCAGGGTCCCGTCCTCCAGCCAGTCCCTTCGGAGGTTGTCCAGCCAGGGGCTCTGTCCCTGATCTTGGTAGAGATCGTGGAGTGTGGTCATGAGATTCCTTTCGCCGAGACGGGGGGCGCCCTCACCGGGCCGACCACCGGGCCACCAGGGAGACGGCCTCGGTGGCGACATGTTGGGCCGTGAAGCCGAACTCCTCCAGGGCCACCTCACCCGGGGGCGAGGCCCCGAAGTGGTTGATGCACACGGTGGCGTCGGCGTACCGCTCCCAGCCGAACGAGGTGGCCGCTTCGACGGCCAGGCGGGGGATCCCGTCGGGGAAGACGTCGCGTCGGTACTCCTCGGGCTGGGCGGCGAACAGGTCCCACGAGGGGAAGGACACCACCCGGGCCGCCACTCCGGTGGCCGACAGCAGTTCGGCGGCGCCCAGGCACAGCTGGACCTCACTGCCGGTGCCGATGAGCACCACCTGGGCGGGCCCGCCAACGGCCTGGCGCAGCACGTAGGCGCCGCGGGCCACGCCGGGGTCGGCCAGCCCGGCCGTCTCGGCCAGCACCGGGAGCTCCTGCCTGGACAGGATGAGGGCCGTCGGACCGTCGTGGTCCACCGCGATCCGCCACGCCTGGCTGGTCTCGTTGGCGTCGGCCGGTCGGATCACCCGGAGGTCGGGCATGGCCCGGACAGCCGCCAGCTGCTCGACGGGCTGGTGGGTGGGGCCGTCCTGACCCAGGCCGATGGAGTCGTGGGTCCACGAGTAGACGACGTGGACGCCGGAGATCACCGCCACCCGCACCGCGCCCCGCATGTAGTCGCTGAACACGAAGAACGTGCCCCCGACCGGAAGGGTGCCGTGGTGGGCGGCCATGCCCGTCATCACCCCGCCCATCCCGTGCTCGCGGATGCCGTAGTGGATCAGCTGCCCGCCCGGTTCCTCCGCCGACTGGGCGGTGGCGCCGGCCATGGCCATCCCGGTGTTGCCGGTGAGGTCGGCGCTGCCCGGCATGACCCCGGGGATGGAGTCGCCGGTGGCGTCGAGGCAGGCCTTCATGGCCTTCCGGGTGGCCATGGGCCCGTCCTCGGGCCCGAAGGTGGGGAGCTTGGACTCCCAGCCCGGGAGGCCATGGCCGCCCTGGGCCGCCTCCCACCGCTCCTTGTCGCCGTCCCAGGCCGCGTAGCGCTCCTCCCACTCGGCCCGGAAGGCCCGGCCCCGGGGGATGCAGGCCCGGTAGTGGTCGAGCACGTCGTCGGGCACCCAGAAGCTCTCGTCGGGAGGGAGGCCCAGGAGCCCTTTGGTCAGGCGGATCTCCTCCACCGGGAACGGGTCGCCGTGGGCCTTGGCCGTGTCGGTCAGGTGGGGCGAGGGATAGCCGATGTGGCTCCGGAGGATGATCAGCGACGGGCGCTCCTCTTCGGCCTTGGCCCGCACCAGCGCCGCCTCCAGGGCGTCGAGGTCGTTGGCCACCTCGCCGACGTCGTCCACCGCCCAGCCGTAGGCGTCGAAGCGTTCGCCGACGTTGTCTGAGTAGGACAGTTCGGTCGGCCCGTCGATGGTGATGTGGTTGTTGTCGTAGACGTAGACCAGCCGGCCCAGCCGGAGGTGGCCGGCCAGCGAGGCGGCTTCATGGGAGATCCCCTCCTCGAAGCAGCCGTCGCCGGCGATCACGTAGGTGTGGTGGTCGCAGACCTCGGGGGAGAAGGTGGCCCGGAGCCACCGCTCGGCGATGCCCATGCCCACTCCGTTGGCCACCCCCTGGCCGAGCGGTCCGGTGGTGACTTCGACCCCCGGGGTGTGGTTGAGCTCGGGGTGGCCCGGGGTCCGGCTGCCCCATTGCCGGAACCCGCGCAGGTCGTCGAGGGTCAGCCCGTAGCCGGTCAGGTAGAGCATGGAGTACAAGAGGATGGAGGCATGGCCGTTGGACAGGACGAACCGGTCGCGGTCGGGCCACTGGGGCTCCGACGGGTCGTGGCGCATGACCCGGGTGAACAGCACGTGGGCCAGCGGGGCCAGGGCCATGGCCGTGCCCGGGTGACCGGAGTTGGCGGCCCGAGGCGCATCCATGGCCAGTCCCCGGATGACGTTGATGCCGGACTGCTCGATCGCGTCGGCGTCGGCCCGGATCCCGGGCGTCGGAGGGCTGGCCGTCATGGCGGCAACCCTACCGGCCGCGTCGGGTCCGAGCGACGTGCGCCCCGGCCGGCGCCTCGCCCGGGTGGCGGGTCGGTGCGGATGGGGGGACGCCGG
>DATCBL010000267.1:0-5757 GCA_036511875.1 Acidimicrobiales bacterium | reverse complement strand
ACGAGCCCCGGAGCTGCTGGCCCAGCTGGGCCAGCTCTTCAGCCGTCTCGTGGGCCCGGGCCCTGGCCTCGGGATTTCGCTGCCGAACCAGCGGGAGGACCACCTGCTCCACGAATCCCGCCTCGCGCTCGGCGGCATTCTTGTACAGACGCAGGTGACGCGGCTCGATCCCGAACCGGGTGAAGCCGGCGGCCACCGTGGCCACGGCCAGCGCCTCCTCGTCGAAGTACTCGACGCCGGCCATGGTGCTCGGGGCCAGCAGCCCGTACTCCTGGAGCTCCCTCACCACGGTGAGGTCCAGGCCGGAGGCCGCGGCCAGCTCTTCGGCCGACAGACTGGTCCCTCCGGCCCCGGACGGAGCCGCAGAAGGTGCGGACCGGGACGCTGTCCCGGCCGCCCGTCCCCCCGGCTTGCCCCGGGACTTGGACGTGCGAGGCGACGCGGCCGGCCCCGGGTCCGGATCGGCCTCCGGACCGCCCGTCGGGGCCTTCCTCCCCGCCGCCGGGGCCTCGGGCCCCGGTTCGGACGACCCGCCCCGTCGTGAGCCGGGCCCGGTCGGGACGGAGCTCGACGCCACCGGGCCCGAGGTCGCGGTACCGGCTCCCCTCCCGGCCGCCGGACCCTCGTCGGATCCGTTGGCCGGATCCCCTGCGGACGTCCTCGATCCGGTCGGCGTCCCGTCGTCGAGCAACTCCAGCACCGGGCCACGGTCCGGGGTCCGGCGAGGCGACCCGCCCGACCGAGTGGCCTTGAGGGACGATGGTCCGGGCGAGCTGGCCGCCCCCGTCCGGACCGGAACCGACGGTTCGTCGGCGAACTCGGGGCCGGCCCCGATCCCCGGGAGCCCGGAGCCCTCCCCCACCAAGGAGAGCGGACCGTCCCCGGCGGGATGGGCGCTGGTCGGGCCGGCCCGGCCTTCGGAGTCGGCCCCCACCCGGTGGCCGACCAGGACCGGATCCCCGGCTGGCGACTGATCATCCCCGACAGAGTCCGGCTCGGGGTCCACGGCGCCGGTGGCCGGTGCGGCGGTCGGTGTCCCCTTGTGGTCGGTGTCCGCCGGGTCCGATCCGTCGTCCAGCCGGTCCTTGATCACCTTGAGGGGGAGGAAGTGCTCCCGCTGCTGGCGGAGCACCCAGCGCAGCCGCTCCACGTCGTGCTCGTAGAACTTGCGGTAGCCCGAGGGCGTGCGCTCCGGGTTGACCAGGCCCTGGCTCTCGAGGAACCGGATCTTGGAGATGGTGATGTCCTGGAATTCTTGGCGGAGCAGGGTCAGGACGTCACCGATGGACAGGTACGAACGTGCACTCATCGTCGCCCTCCCCCGGCGGCCCGCTCCCCGGCCGCCTTCACTCGCCGCTCGCCAAGAGGTACAGCATCTTGAACTTGCCGATCTGGACCTCGTCGCCGCTGGACAGACGCGCCTCTTCGATCCGTGCCCGATTGACATAGGTCCCGTTGAGCGAGCCCACGTCCCGCACCGTGGTGATCTGATCCCGGGTCACGAACTCGGCGTGCCGCCGCGACACCGTGATGTCGTCGAGGAAGATCTCGCTCTCGGGATGGCGGCCGGCCTGGACGATCGGGGCCTCGAGCGGGAACCGGACGCTGTCGTCCGCGCCGCGCTTGACCACCAGCATCCCCACCCCACGCGGGAGCTCCAGCAGCCCGGCCTGGGCGTGGAAGTCGCCCGATTCTCCGGTGTCCTCCACCGGGACCACGGACACCGACGTGTCAGGGGCCGACGTGACCAACGACGTGCCACAGGACGAGCAGAAGTTGACTCCAGTCGGATTGCGATGACCGCAACTGGGACAGAACACGCCCTCCACGGTAGTCGCTCTCATCTCCCCGCTCTCTTGGGTCGTCCGGAGACCGGCGACGGTCAACCGGCGGTCAGCTGCCGGTAGCCGCTAGCGTCGAGCAACCCGTCCACCGCGGTGGCGTCCGAGGGCACGATCTCGCAGATCCATCCCTCACCGTACGGGTCGGCGTTGAGGGTCTCGGGGGCGTCGGCGAGCGACCGGTTCACGGCCACCACCTCCCCAGCCACCGGAGCATAGATCTCCGAGACCGATTTGGTGGACTCGACCTCCCCGAGGAGACCCCCCGCCTCCACCGTAGCGCCCTCGGCCGGGAGGTCCACGAAGACCACGTCGCCCAACGCGTCCTGGGCGAAGTCGGTGATCCCCACCCGGATCCGGTCGCTGTCGCGACGGGCCCACTCGTGATCGGTGGAGTACCTCAAGTCATCGGGCACGTTCATACGTGCGGACGATACCCGACATGGCCGGGCCCCGCCGAAGGGCAACCGCCCCGATCGGGGGGCGTGGTCAGCGCAGGAGCTGCTCCAGTCGCACCACGTACTCGTTGGCCCGAGCCTCGGCCTGGGAGTCACTGGACCCTTCGGCCCACACGTGGGTCAGCGGCTCCTCGGGGTCGGGGAGCACCAGGGCCCATCCGTCGTCCTCGATCACCTTGATCCCGTCGACCAGGATCAGCTCACGACCCAAGGAGCGCTCCACCAGGGTGCGCATGACCATGCCCTTCTGGTCCCAGGGCGTGTGCACCCCCTGATGGGCGATGTGCACCGCGGGCAGGCTGGCCACCAGGTCGGAGAGCTTGCGGCCGGTGGCGGTCAGGAGGGCCAGCAGGTTCACCAGGGTGGCGGCGGCGTCGAAGGCCGGCAGGAAGGCCGGGAAGATGAATCCCCCGGACTGGCTGGCCGCCAGGGTCACGTGCTCGGTCCGGGCCACCTCCATCAGGTGCGAGGCCGAGAGCTTGGTCCACACGATCTCGGCCCCGGCCTTCTGACAGATCTCCTCGGCCACCATGCTCACCGCCACCGGCAGGGCCACCCGGGCCGAGGGCTGCGACTCCGTCACCAGGGTCAGCAGTACCAGCAGGGCCTCGTCGTCGGTGAGCGGATGGCCCAGGTCGTCGACGATGGCCACGTGCTCACCCCCCGGATCGAGGACGGCGCCCAGGTGGGCGCCGGACGCCCGCACCAGTTCCGAGACCCGGGAGGCGCTGGCCGGCCGGTCGAAGGTGAGGACGCCGGCGGTGTTGGCGTAGGGGTTGACCACCAGGACCTCGGCCTCCAGCTTGGCCAGCAGGTTCGGCATCACGAAGCTGGCGGTCCCGAAGGAGTAGTCCAGGACCAGTTTGAGATCGGCCTGGCGGGCGTTGGACAGGTCGACCGAGTCGATCAGGGCCGCGGTGTAGTGCTCCAGGGAGCGGGGCGGGAAGTCGATGTCCCCGATCTCACGGGCCAGCACCCGCCGGAAGTCCTCGCGGTGGTAGAGCCTCTCGATCTTTCGTTGGGTGGTCTCGTCGACATCGATGCCCTCCTTGTCGAAGAAGCGGAGCACCACCGACTGGGGATCGTCGGGAGCCAGGCGCACGGTCACCCCGGCCATGCTGTCCGAGGACGTCACCTGGAACCGGGTCACCGGCACGGTGGCGGCCTCCAGGTCGTCGACGTTGATGCCGGCCGAGTTGCACCCGACCATGATGGCCCGCTTCAGCACCCGGGCGGCCCGGCTGGTGTCCCGGGAGGTGGTGACCGTAGCCCCCTTCTCGAAGGTGGAGGCCCAGGCCATCGAGAGGCGGACGGCCAGCTCCGGGCTGATGTCCACATTGGCCAGGCCCTGCACGCCCTCCCGACCGAAGAGCGAGCGGGCCCCCATCGACTCCCAGACGATGGAGGAGTTGACGGTGGCACCGGCCTCAACCGTCTTGAACGGGTACACCTTCACGCCCGCCTTGAGCTCGGCGTGGGCCCCCACGAAGCACTGGTCGCCCAGCACCACCCCCTCCTCGCACCGGACCCCCTGGCGGAGGTCGGACCCCCGACCCAGCACGCTCCCGTCGATGCGGACGCCGGTTCCCAGATAGGTGTTGTCGTGGACCACCGAACGCTGGAGCACGGCGTTGTCCCCGATCCGCACGTTGCGGCCCAGGGTGCAGTACTCCCCCAGCCGGGCCCCGGGGCCGATCACGCAGTTGTCGCCGATCACCGCGGGTCCGTCGATGACCACGGTCGGGTCGATCTCCGCCCCCTTCCCGAGCCACACCCGGGGACGGAGCTCGAAGCCCTTGATGTCGACCTGGACCTTCTGGTCCAGGATGTCCCGGTGGGACTGGAGGTAGGCCTCGAGGGTCCCGACATCCTCCCAGTAGCCATCGGCCACGTAGCCGAACAGGGCCTTGCCGGCGGCCAGCGCGTCGGGGAAAGACTCGCCCGAGAAGTCGACCGGCTGGCCCTCGGGGATGAAGTCGAAGATCTCCGGCTCCAGCACGTAGATCCCGGTGTTGATGGTGTCGCTGAACACCTGTCCCCAGGTGGGCTTCTCGAGGAATCGCTCGATGGCTCCGTCCTCGTCGGTGATCACGATCCCGAATTCGAGCGGGTTGTCCACCGCCTTCAGGCCCAGGGTGGCCAGACCGCCCCGCCGGTCGTGGAAGTCCACCACCTGGCTGAGGTCGATGTCGGTCAGCACATCCCCCGAGATGACCAGAAACCGCTCGTCCAACTCGTCCCGGGCGTTGCGGACCGATCCGGCCGTGCCGAGCGGGGTGGACTCGGTGGCGTAGACCATGCGCACCCCGAACTCCGAGCCGTCGCCGAAGTAGGTGCGGATGGCGTTGGCCATGAAGGCCACGGTGACCACGACGTCCTCGAACCCGTGCTGGCGGAGCAGGTTCACCACGTGCTCCATCATCGGGATGTTGGCCATGGGCAGCATGGGCTTGGGCTGGTTGGAGGTGAGGGGTCGGAGCCTGGTCCCCTCGCCACCGGCCATGATCACGGCCTTCACGGCGTCGTACCCCCGGTCGGGGCGGCCGGGTCGGACCGGCCCCGACGCCCGTCCGAGAAGGCCTGCCGCGCCACCGGGACGTAGGAGGCGGCGGCGATCCAGGCCAGGATCAACCCGATGATCCCGGTGATCCAGGCGATGACATGGATCGGGCCCTGCCACCCCGCGGTGCCGTCGCTCAACAGGAAGGCCGGATAGGAGAACATCAGGGCGAAGGTCCCGGCTTTGCCCACCCACAGGACGTCGATGCGGGCCGCCCCGAGCGACGCCAGCAGCAGGACGGCGCTCGAGACCACCACCTCCCGGGCCAGGGTCGCCACCCCGAACCAGACCGGGACGGCTCCGTGGACGGTGATGGCGATCACCGCGGTGACCACCAGCACCCGGTCGGCCACCGGGTCGAGCACCTTCCCCACCGTCGAGACCTGGTGGTAGCGGCGGGCCACGAACCCGTCGATCCAGTCGGTGGCCCCGAGGCCGCCCAACAGGACCGCCGCCGCGGTCTGCCGATCGGCGCCGAACAGCAGCCAGAGGAACAGGGGGATACAGGCCAGGCGGACGAGGGTGATCCCGTTGGGAACGGTCAGGATCCGGTCGGTGCCCGCCTCCGGGGCTCCGGGGCCGGTGAGCGCTCCGGTCGCGGATTCGGGTCCGGTCACCGCGGGGGCCCGGTCGGCACGGTCGGGGCCGGGAACATCCTGGTGCCCGGTGGTCCCTCCGTCGGTCCCCCCGGTCGTCGGGCCACTGATCGAACTCCCCCTGGCCTTCTCGCCGACTCCCATCACACGGCCGAGTCTACGAGCAGTCCTGTCTCCCACCGAAACGCCGTGCCGGCACGCACCACCTCCGTCGGCGATCGAGAGGCGGCGCCGGGACCCCGGGCCTTCTCCCCGGGGACCCCACCCACCCTAGGCTCCGTGGCCGGCGACGAGGACCCCTC
>DATCBL010000266.1:0-3582 GCA_036511875.1 Acidimicrobiales bacterium | reverse complement strand
GGCGTCGTCCAGGTCCTCGGGACCGCCGTCGGCCACCACCCCGATGGTCTCCTCGGTGGCCGGGTTGACGACCTCGAAGGTCCGCCCCGTCCGCGCCGCCCGCAGGCGGCCGTCGATGAGCATGCGCTCCTCGCCGGAGGTGAGGTCGCCGGTCCCGCTCACCGGTGCTCCCCCCCGACGCCGAAGATGTCGTCGCACCGCTGCTCGGTCATCGAGGCCAGGGGCAGGTCCACCTGGAGCTCGTCGGCCAGCTCCAGCGCGGCCCGGATGTCCTTGTGGGCCAAGTCGGCGGCCGCCTGCATGGCCCCCACCAGGCCCCGGTCGTCCTGGTCGGTGAACGGCGCCACCGTGGGCCGGAACATCAGGCGGGACGCCCCCCCGATGTGCACGTCGCTGGCCTTGACCACCTCGGCCAGGCGGGCCAGCGAGATCCCGGCCGCCTCGGCCAGCTGCTGGCCCTCGTAGGCGGCCAGCCACGAGCCGTAGGTGATCAGGTTGCGGGCCAGCTTGGCGGCCAGTCCGGTGCCGAACGGGCCCATGGTGACGGTCAGCGAGCTGATGGCGTCGAACAGCGGCCCGGCCCGCTCGATCACCAGGGGATCGCCGCCCACCATGCAGACCAGGTCCCCGGAGGCGGCGGCGGCCGGCCCGCCGGTCACCCCGCAGTCGAGCACCGGCACGCCGAGGGCGGCGGCCTCGGCGCCGATGGCCTGGACGCAGGGGGCCGAGATGGTGCTCACGATGACGACCGTGGTGCCCGGGCCGGCCGCCGCCAGCCCCGCGTCCGGTCCGGACAGCACCGCTCGGACCTGGCCGTCGTCCACTACGGCCACCACCACGAGGTCGGACCGGGCGGCCAGGTCCGCCGGCGACGACGCCACCTGGGCGTCCGGGCGGTACTTGTCGGTGGCCTCGGAACGGAGGTCGCAGACCACCAGGGGCAGGCCCCGGCGGAGGACGCTGGTGGCCACGCCGTCCCCGATGAGTCCGAGCCCGATGACCCCGACGGTGGGCCACGCGGCCGTCGGGGCTCCACCGGTGGGCTGGTCGTTCGGCACTGGGCGTCCCCCTGTCAGTCGCGGGCTGCTGTCGATCTCGGCGGTGTCGGGCGGGTGTGGTGATGATGGCATGCCGTGGCCGGACCCCCTGGCCACGCGCGGCCCGGGCACCACGGCTCGGCGGCGCCTCCCGGCCCCCTTCCCCTGTACTTGGACAGCTGTCCAGACTATAGTCCAAAAGTATGAGCGACACCACCGCACCGGGCCCCCTCGGCCCCAACGCCGACGACGGGGGGATGCGGGACTACTCGGGTCCGTTCCGGGCCGACTTCCGCTACGAGGACCTGTCCCGCGAGGCGCTGGTCCGGCTGGTGCGGGAGTACGCCCAGGCGGTCCACATCCTCGACCGGTCGATGTGCGCGGCCATCGGCATGTCGCTGGGCATGGAGCAGATGGAGCGTCTGGCCATCGAGGAGTGGAGGGGGGCCAGCCCGGTGTACGGGACGCGGCTCCGCCGGATCATGGGGGTCGAGGGCGACGACGTCGAGGCCATCTTCAAGGTGCTCCAGCTCGACCCGGGGTTTCCTCACCACTACCTCGACGTCCGCTACGAGGTGGTCGACGAGAAGCACGGGTTCTTCGAGCTGGCCTACTGCGGGGCGTTGATGGACGCCGAGCCGTGGGGCGACAAGATGGTTACCGGGATGTGCCACCACATCGAGGACGGGACCTTCGACGTCACCGCCCAGGCCATCAACCCCAAGGCCCACATCCGCCATGTGCACCGCCCACCCCGGGTGCCGAACGACCGGTCCCCCCATTGCCGGTGGGAGCTGACCATCGACGACGACAACGAGACGCTGCCCGAGGCCGAGATCACCACCGTCACCAAGATGACCACCGCGGCCACGTTCGACTTCCCGCCCATGCGGGACGGCACCCCCCACGTCCCGGAGCCGACCGATGCCCATTGAGCCCGGGTCGCCGGGGAGGGGCCCCAGCTCGGACCGTCCCCGGTGACCGGGGCCACCGCCCTCAGCCCCCGCGGTGGGTCGCCGGGCACCGAGGCCACCCGGCGGCGCCTGTCCCCCCGGCAGGCCGAGGTGGTCTCTCTCCTGGTCCAGGCCACCGAGGACGAGATCGACGCGGTCGGCTACCCGGGCCTGACCGTGCGCAACGTGGCCCGCCGGGCCGGGGTGGCTCCGGCCACGGCCTACAACTACTTCAGTTCCAAGGACCACCTGCTGGCCGAGGTCCTGTGGCGCCGCATGCAGGGCCTGGCCCCGGCCGACGACCACGCCGGCCGCTCCGTGCACCAGCGGGTGGCCGAGGCGGTGCGGGCCATGGTCCTGTTCACCACCGAGAGCCCGGCGCTGGTCGACGCCTGCACGGTGGCCCTCCTCAGCGCCACCCCCGACGTCAAGCACCTCCGCGACCGGATCGGCGCCGACATCCACCGCCGGCTGGCCGCCGCGGTCGGCCCCGGCGTCGACCCGCTGGTGGTCCGGGTGCTGGAGACCTCCTTCTCCGGGGCGCTGCTCGCCGCCGGCATGGGCCACATGTCCTCGACCGACATCCCCGAGTTCGTGGCCGATGCCGCCGGGCTGATGGTCGGCCCGGGGACCGGGCGGAAGAAGGCCCCCCAATGACCACGGTCAGCCGGCCCGTGGTCTACAGCCCCTACGCCTACGAGATCCACGAGGACCCCTACCCGGTGTACGCCCGGATGCGGGCCGAGGCTCCGGTGTACCGGAACGACGAGCTCGACTTCTGGGCCCTCTCCCGCCACGAGGACGTGCTGGCCGCCTTCCGCAACCTGGACGGGTTCTCCAACGCCCAGGGGGTCTCCCTCGAGCCCAGCGCCTTCGGCCCCGAGGCCCACCGGTTCATGTCGTTCCTGGCCCTCGACCCGCCCCGTCACACCCGGATGCGCTCGTTGGTCGGCAAGGGCTTCACGCCGTCCAAGGTGGCCGAGATGGAGGACCACATCCGGGCCATCGCCCTCGAGCACCTCGAGCCGGCCCTCGAGCGGGGAACCTTCGACTTCGTCGCCGACTTCGCCGGCAAGCTGCCCATGGACGTGATCTCGGAGCTGGTCGGCGTTCCCAGGGCCGACCGGTCGGAGGTCCGCCGGCTGGCCGACGTGGTGGTCCACCGGGAGGACGGCGTGCTCGACGTGCCGGCCGCCGGGATGGACGCCGCCCTGGCCCTGGTGTCCTACTACCAGGGCATGGTCGACGAGCGACGGAGGTCCCGCCGAGACGACCTGACCTCGGCCCTGCTCGATGCCGAGCTGGACGGCGACAAGCTCACCGACGACGAGATCATCGCCTTCCTCTTCCTCATGGTGGTGGCCGGCAACGAGACCACCACCAAACTGCTGGGCAACGCCTGGTACTGGGGGTGGCGCCACCCCGACCAGCGGGCCAAGCCCTTCGACGATCGCCATCGGGTGGTGAGCTGGATCGAGGAGACCCTCAGGTTCGACACCTCGAGCCGGCCCTCGAGCGGGGAACCTTCGACTTCGTCGCCGACTTCGCCGGCAAGCTGCCCATGGACGTGATCTCGGAGCTGGTCGGCGTTC
>DATCBL010000265.1:0-4121 GCA_036511875.1 Acidimicrobiales bacterium | reverse complement strand
TGGAGACGCCCGAGGTCCCGATCTTGCCGTAGATGTCGGGGCGCTCGTCGGGATCGAACCCGTAGAGGGTCACAGAGTCGAAGGCGGTGGACAGTCGGGTCGCGGGGAGGCCCTCGGCCAGCAGGTGGAACCGCCGGTTGGTGCGGAAGGCATCACCCTCGCCGGCGAACATCCGGGCCGGGTCCTCGCCCTCCCGCTTGAACGGGAACACCCCGGCGGTGAAGGGGAAGTGACCGGGGAGGTGTTCGGACCGGAGCCATCGGACCAGCTCGCCGGGCTCGGTGACCCGGGGGAGGGCCACCCGGGGGATGCGGTTGCCCGACAGGGAGGTCCGCCACCGCGGGTTGGGCTGATCGGTGGTGCTTCCGGTCGAGGCACGGGGGTCGGGCTCGGCGTCGAAGGCCAGGGTCGACCGGAGCCCGTCCCACTCCTCGAGCAGCCGGCGGCCTTCGGGGTCCTGCTCGGCCTCCACCTGGGCGGCCAGCGTCCCGAGGTCGCCGGTGTCCAGGCCTCGCTCCCGGCCGAGGGCGGCCACCGCGGCCACCTGCTCGGCCCGTCGGGCCTGGTCGGCGAGACGCCCGGTGGTGGCGTGGTAGGCCTCGACCGCTTCGGCGATCTCGGCCAGGTAGCGGCGCCGGTTGGCCGGGACGATGGCCGACGTCTGGGAGGACTGGCGGCCGGCCACCGGGGCCAGCACCCCCTCGGTGACCGCCAGGCCCCCGGTGGCCAGTTGGTCCTTGAGCCGGTGGAACAGGGCGGTGACGCCGTCGTCGTTGAACCGCGAGGCGATGGTCCCGAACACCGGGTCGCCACCCACCTGGCCCGGGGGGGCCCGGTGGTCTCGGGCCCACTGCCGGCAGACCTGGCGGAAGGCGTCGTCGGCGCCCCGGCGGTCGAACTTGTTGATGGCCACCGCGTCGGCCAACTCCAGCATGTCGATCTTCTCGAGCTGGGAGGCGGCACCGTACTCCGGGGTCATCACGTAGAGGGACACGTCGGCGATCTCCACCACCGCCGCGTCACCCTGGCCGATGCCCGGGGTCTCCACGATGACCAGGTCGAATCCGGCCGCGGCGCAGGCGCCCACGATCAGGGGGAACCGGGCCGGCAGCTCGGAGGCGGAGCCCCGGGTGGCCACCGACCGGAAGAAGAGGTTGGGGGCGTCGATGGCGTTCATCCGGATGCGGTCCCCGAGCAGGGCGCCACCTCCCCGGCGCCGGGTGGGGTCCACGGCCAGCACGGCGATGGAGAGCTTGTCCTCCTGATCGAGCCGGAACCGCCGGATCAGCTCGTCGGTCAGGGACGACTTCCCCGATCCGCCGGTGCCGGTGATGCCCAGCACCGGTACCGGGCCCCGGTCGCTCCGGAGCAGGTCGACGTCGGCCCCGTCGCCGGTGTCGGCTTCGATGTGGGTGATCCACCGGGCCAGGGTCCGGTGGTCGCCGGCCTGCAGGGACTCCGACGGGGGAGGGGGCCCGGCCGCCAGGTCGCGGTCGCACTCCTCGATCAGGAGATTGATCATCTGGTCGAGGCCGAGTCGCTGCCCGTCAGAGGGCGAGAAGATGCGCCGCACGCCGTAGGCCTCGAGCTCGTCGATCTCCGAGGGGACGATGACCCCGCCCCCGCCGCCGTAGACCAGGATGTCCCCCCGGCCTTCCTCCCGCAGCCGGTCGACCAGGTAGCGGAAGTACTCCATGTGGCCGCCCTGGTAGGAGCTCACAGCCACGCCCTGGACGTCCTCGTCGACGGCCGCCCGCACCACCTGGTCCACCGATCGGTTGTGGCCGAGGTGGATGACCTCCGCCCCCTGGGACTGGAGGAGGCGACGCATGATGTTGATGGCGGCGTCGTGCCCGTCGAACAGGCTGGCGGCAGTCACGAACCGGACCGGGTGCCGGGGCCGGTGCAGCCCGGTCACGACGGACCCGGTCCCCGGCCCCGACCGCAGCCGGGTCCGGCTCGAGGGGTCGTCCATGGAGGCAGATTACTACAACGTCCTACTAACTGTCGACGGCACCTGCCGGCGGACCGGTCTCGGCTAGGGAGTCAGTACCTCGGCGACCGTGCGGATCGCCTGTCGGACGAATTCGGGATTCGTGTCGGCGTAGTAGGGGATGATCCAGGCCGCCTGATAGAGGGCGTAGCCGCGGGCCCGACTCCAGGTGTCGTCATCGACGTCGAGCGTGGCGCGGAAGGCTTCCCGTCCGCTCGGGCCGAACACGCTCCAGGCGGCGACGACGTCGGCCGCGGGATCGCCCACGCCAACGCACCCGAAGTCGAGGACGGCGCAGATCCGTCCCTCGTCCACCAGCAGGTTCGGCCTCAGCAGATCGCCATGCACCCAGCCGGGAGGGCCCGTCCACTCCGCGGCGTCGAGAACGCCGTCCCAGGCGGCCAGAGCGGCCCCCCGGTCAATGGCCGTTCCGGCCCGATCCAGGGCCACCCGGATGCTCCGGTCAAGGGCGCGTAGGGGTCCACGGCCCGACGTCGGTGCTCCGGGCACCGAGGCACAGCTGCGCAGCTCACCGATGAACCGGGCCAGGTCTCCGGCCGCCCGGACCTCATCGACGACAAGGTCGTCGGCATAGGGCTGGCCGCGGATCCAGCGGTAGATGGACCAGGAGTACGGATACGATCCCGACGGCGAGCCTCTCTTCACCGGCTGGGGCACCCGCAGGGTGAGCTGAGGGGCGAGCACGGGGAGCCAACGCCACTCGAGGTCCAGGTGGTGGGCCCAGACCTCGACCCGGGGCAACCTCGCGTAGAGGTCATCGCCGAGCAGGAAGATGGTGTTCACCGTGCCCGTCGACCTGAAGTCCCGAACTGGCAGATCGCTCAATTCGGGGAACTGCTCGGCCACCAGCTCCGCCACCAGCCCGGTGTCGACGGCGAACTCGGCGTCGTGCAGGGTGCGAGCCGGACCATCGCTCATGCCGCCCGCTCCGCGGCTTCGAGCCTCATCCTGCCGCCGCCCGCAATGCCCCGGCCACCCGATCGGCGATCGCCCGGGCGGCCGGGGCATCGACGGCGGCGTCCGGATCGCTGCCGTCCTGGCGACGGAGGGCGGCCGTGACGAGCCGCGGGTCGATGTCGGGGGCATGGCCCAACACCCAGCGACCTCCGTCGATTTTGGAGGAGAAGCGTTCCTCCTCCAGGTAGGCGAGGTTGCGGCAGGCATTGAGAAGGACGTATTCGGGAGCCGCCTCGTCTGAGCTCAGGGCCGCTTCGAGCTCGGCGGCCATGGCGGCCAGCACCAGCGACCGCGGCAGGGGCGCGAAGACCTCCTCCGGTGGCGGCCCGGAGCCCAGGAGGCGGCCACTCTGGCGAACGATCGGGAAGTGGAGCAGGAGGTCGGGGTCGGTCCGGCCGCGGCCGTCGGCGAAGCGGCCGCGGAGGGTGTTGACGTGCATCTCGTAGGACGGAGCCGCCGAGGGATGGCGGGCACTGTCGAGGGTGACCACGCTCATCTCCAACGTTTGGGCCGGTACCGGAAGGGCATCGGAGTTGAGCTGGGCAGCCAGCTGGTCACGGTCCTGGGCCGAGAGGCGGTGATTGACCACCACCAGCACGTCGGCGTCGCTCCGGTCGGGATTGAAGCCACCGAGCACCGCCGAGCCGTGCAGATAGGCGCCGACCAGGTTGTCCCCGAGGGCTCCGGCCACCCGAGCGGCAAGAGTGGTGAGGTACCGCTCGACCAGTGGAGGCAGGGGATGATCAGTGGCGCTGGTGCTCATCGGGCGCACCGTTCATCTCTCGCAACATGGGAAGACCACCTGACCGTACGAACCGGCAGCTGAGACCGACGGCCACCAGGATCGCCACGATGTTGAGCACGGTCGTGTAGTTCCACTGGACTCCCATCTCGCCAACCTTGGCGTCTCGGGTGGTCGGAACCAAGCCAAACAGGTTGAAGAGAATCTCGACGAGGTAGCCCGCCGCGACCATCGTCACATAGAAACTTCCCAGGATGAACAGCATCATCCGAGGGCCATAGTACTTTCGGTAGATCACCAGGATCGGCACGATGATCAGGTCGGCGAGCAAGAAGCTGACCACTCCTCCGAAGCTAATACCGCCATTCCACAGCACCGCGGCCAAGGGAACGTTGCCGATCGAGCAGA
>DATCBL010000264.1:0-3542 GCA_036511875.1 Acidimicrobiales bacterium | reverse complement strand
CGGCGCGCTCGGCCGCCGCGATGATCAGCTCGCCCCGCTTCGCCTTCACCGGGCGTCCGTCGAGGGTGAAGGTGAGCTCCGCCGTGTCCTGCTCGGTCTTCGCCGTGTCAGTCAAAGGGGCACCCCCCTTCCTTCACGTGGACCAGGAACTCGTCGCGGAACATCCGGATGGCCGATCCGATCGACGAGGGGATGGACGGCCCGAGCACGCAGATGGTGGTCTGCTGGGGCGGCCAGGTCAGACCGGGGGCGATGTTGTCGCAGGCGTCCAGCAGCAGGTCGAGGTCCTCTTCCCGACCCAGGCCGGTCTCGATGCGTTCCATGATCTTCTCCAGCCACCCCGCACCTTCCCGGCACGGGGTGCACTGGCCGCACGACTCCCGCGAGAAGAACTTGGTGATGCGCCAGGCCGCCCGCACCGCGCAGGTGTGGTCGTCCATCACCACGATCGACCCCGATCCGAGCATGGAGCCGGCCTCGCCCACCTCGTCCTGGCCCAGGGGGAGGTCGATCTGGTCGGGGCCGAACCACGGGGCCGACACCCCGCCGGGGATGAAAGCCTTGAGCCCCCGCCCGTGGGGGATGCCCCCGCCCAGCACCGGGGCGTTGATCAGGTCGTTGAAGGTGGTCTTGACCATCTCGAGCTCGTAGACCCCCGGACGGGAGACGTGGCCGGCCAGGGCGAACAGCCGGGTCCCGGTGGAGCGCCCCTCGCCCAGGGCGGCGAAGGCGGCGCCGCCGTGGGTCACGATCCAGGGCAGGTTGGACATGGTCTCGACGTTGTTGACCACGGTGGGCGCGCCGTAGAGGCCGATGGCGGCCGGGAAGAACGGGGGCTTGATCCGGGGGAAGCCCCGCTTGCCCTCCAGCGACTCGAGCAGCGCCGTCTCCTCGCCGCAGATGTAGGCCCCCGCCCCCGGGTGGACCACCACGTCCACCGAGAACCCCGACCCGAAGATGTCCGCCCCCGCCGCGCCGAGGCCGTAGGCGTCGTTGAGCGCGGCCTGCACCCGCTCGAGGCCCAGGGCGAACTCGCCCCGGATGAAGACGAACACCCGGGTCACCTGCAGGGCGTAGGCGGCGATGAGCACGCCCTCGATGAGCTGGTGGGGATCGCGCTCCACCAGAAGGTGGTCCTTGAAGGTGGCCGGCTCGCTCTCGTCCCCGTTGACGACCAGGTAGGTGACCGGGCTCTTGCGCAGCATGGCCCACTTGCGGCCGGCCGGGAACCCGGCGCCGCCCCGACCCAGCAGGCTGGCCGTGTCCACCTCGGAGGCCACCGCCTCGGGCGTCATGGCCAGGGCCTTGCGCAGGCCCTCGTAGCCGCCGGTGGCCAGGTAGCGCTCCAACGTGTGGGAGTCGGGATGGCCGAGGCGGCTGGTGACGATCTTGGGCGGGTCGGTGATGGCCACTAGGAGCCCCCTCCCCCGCTGCCGGGCGCGCCGCCCACCGTGGAGGTGGCCGCATCGGCCTCGGCGGCCCGACGGGCCTGGGCCTCGGCCATGGCGGCCCGCTCGGCGACCACCCGCTCGGGATCGGCCTCGAGGCCGTGGGTCCGGCGCACCCGGTTGAGGGTGCCGTGGGCGGGGATGTCGGCGGCCCGGGCCCCCGACCGGAGATCGGCGACCAGCGCATCGAAGGTGTCCGGGGTCTGGGCGCCCACGAACCGGTGGTTGACCTGCACGCACGGAACCCGGTCGCAGTCGGCCAGGCACTCGGCCTCCTCCAGGGTGATGGCCCCGTCGGCGGTGGTGCCGCCGGTGTTGACCCCGAGCGACCTCTCGGCGTGCTCCAGCAGGTCGGCGGCCCCGCCCAGGAGGCAGGCGATGTTGGTGCACACCGCCACCACGTGGCGGCCCACCGGCTCGGTGTGGAGCATGTCGTAGAAGGACGCGGTGCCGAGCACCTCGGTCGGCGTCACCCCGACCAGGGCGGCGATGTCGGTCATGGCCTCGGGGGCGAGCCAGCCGTCCTGCTCCTGGGCCAGGTGGCAGAGGGGGATGAGGGCCGAACGGGGCTCGGGGTACAGGGCGATGAGCCGGCGGGCCTCGGCCAGCGTGTCGGGGTCGAGATGGCTGGGCTCGGGGGTCCCGTGCCGCCCCGACCGGCGGGGGCTCGACACCGGGGTCGGCGTGGCCTGGTCGGTCATCGGTCCACCTCGCCCATCACCGGGTCGACCGAGGAGGTCACGGCCACCGCGTCGGCCAGCAGCCCGCCCCGCATCATGAGGGGCAGCCCCTGCAGGTTGACGAAGCTCGGTCCCCGGATGTGCATCCGGTAGGGCTTGGGCGACCCGTCGGAGACCAGGTAGCAGCCCAGTTCGCCCCGGGGGGACTCGACGGCCACGTAGACCTCGCCCTCGGGGACCTTGAACCCCTCGGTGAACACCTTGAAGTGGTGGATGAGGGCCTCCATCGACTCGTCGATCCGGCCCCGCGGCGGCGGCGTCACCTTCTTGTCCTGCACCCGGTAGTCACCCGCCGGCATCTTCTCCACGATCTGGCGGATGATCTTGATCGACTCCCGGATCTCGTTGAGGCGGATCGAGTACCGGTCGAAGTTGTCCCCGAAGGTCCCCACGATGACGTCGAAGTCGACCTCGTCGTAGCGGAGGTAGGGCAGGGCCCGGCGCAGGTCCCAGGGCACCCCGGTGGACCTCAGGATGGGACCGGTGAGCGAGAGGGCCAGGGCCTCCTCGGCCGACAGCCCGCCGATCCCCTCGGACCGCTGCCGGAACACCGGCTGGCCGGTCAGCAGCTCGTCGTACTCGTCGGTGCGGGGCAGGACGGTGTCGCAGATGATGGCGACGTCGTCCTCCCACCCGTCGGGGAGGTCGGCCGCGGTGCCCCCGGGCCGGATGAAGTTGTGGTTCATCCGGAGCCCGGTGGTCTTCTCGAAGAAGGCCAGGATCATCTCGCGCTCGCGGAAGCCGTAGATCATCATGGACGTCGACCCGATGTCCATCCCGTTGGTGGCCATCCACATCAGGTGGGACGACACCCGGTTGAGCTCGACCAGCAACATCCGGATCCAGTCCGAGCGCGGCGGCATCTCGACGCCGAGCAGCGCCTCCACGGCCATCGACAGCACCAGCTCGTTGTGGAGCGGGGCCAGGTAGTCCATCCGGGTGACGTTGGTGGATCCCTGGACGTAGGTGAGCTCCTCCGCGGTCTTCTCCATGCCGGTGTGGAGGTACCCGATCACCGGCTTGGTGCGCAGCACGGTCTCCCCGTCCAGCTCCAGCATGAGACGCAGCACCCCGTGGGTGGAGGGGTGCTGCGGGCCCATGTTGATGATCATGGTCTCGTCGTCGGACTGCTCGATGTCGATGTCCGAGGGGTCGACGGCCACGCCCTCGGGGAGGCGCAGGACCGCCCCCACCTCGCGGCGCAGCTCGTCGGGGTGGGTCTGGCCGCGCCGGCCCAGCTCCTGGGGGCCCTCGAAGGTCTCGGCCACCAGGCCCTCGGGCTCGCCGCCCGGCCCGGGCCGGAGGAAGGCGTCGCCGGACGAGGGAGGGTCGAGCACAGTGTCGGGATGGGGCG
>DATCBL010000263.1:0-5797 GCA_036511875.1 Acidimicrobiales bacterium | reverse complement strand
GGGCGCACGGCCGGCGGGGGCGTCGATCGGAGGGCTTCCACGATCCGCCGCCTGGAGTCGGCCGGGTCGATCACGTCGTCGATCTCATAGGCCGAGGCCACGTTGATGGCCTTGCCCCGCTGGTAGGCCCGGTCGACCATGGCGGCGAACAGGGCGTCCCGCTCGGCCGGATCCTCGACCGCTTCCAACTCGCGACGGAACCCGAGGCGCACGGACCCCTCCAGCCCCATGCCGCCGAACTCGCCGGTCGGCCAGGCCACCGTGAAGACCGGGGACCGGAAACTCCCGCCGGCCATGGCTTGGGCCCCCAGTCCGTACCCCTTGCGCAGGACGATGGTGAAGAACGGCACCGTGAGGCTGGCCCCGATCACGAAGAGGCGGCTGAAGTGGCGGACCTGGGCCGTGGTCTCGGCCTCGGGGCCCACCATGAACCCCGGGGTGTCACACAGGAACAGCAGCGGGAGGTCATGGGCGTCGCACAGCTGGAGGAACCGGGCCGCCTTGTCGGCACCGTCCCGGTCGATGGCCCCGCCGAGATGGGCGGGATTGTTGGCCACCACGCCGACCGGTCGTCCCTCCACCCGCACCAGCGCGGTGACCATGCCCTCCCCGAATCCCCGGCGGAGCTCCAGCACCGAGCCGGTGTCGGCCATGGTGACGACGAGCTGGCGGACGTCGTAGACCCGTCGCCGTTCGGGGGGGACGGCCGAGCGGAGCAGGCGCTGGTCGGCACACGTCCACGGGTCGGTGGGGCCCTGGACGGCCAGCGGGCCGATCTCCTCGGGTCGCACCGTCCCGAGGCCGCCGCCCTCGATCATGGCCGGGCCGCCCATGCCGATCGAGGATCCCGGAGTGGCGATGATCACGTCGCAGCAGCCGAGCAGGGCGGCGTTCCCGGCGAAGCAGTAGCCCGACACCACCCCCACCGACGGGACCAGCCCGCTCAACACCCCGAACTCGGCGAAGGCCATGGTGTCCAGCCCGGAGATGACCGCGTAGTCGGTGTCCCCGGGGCGCCCGCCCCCGCCTTCGGCGAACAGGACCACCGGCAGCCGGAGCCGCCGGACCAGTTCGAAGATCCGATCCTTCTTGCGATGGTTCTGGGCCCCCTGGGTCCCGGCCATCACCGTGTAGTCGTAGGAGAGCACGGCGCAGCGGGACCGGCCGTCGTCGAACCGGTCGCCGTTGACCCGCCCCACCCCGGCCACCAGGCCGTCGGCCGGAGTGCGCTCGATCAGCTCCTCGAGCGGCCGGCGGCCGCGCTGGGCGGCGATGGCCAACGACCCGTACTCGGTGAAGCTGCCCGGATCGCAGAGGTCGTCGATGTTCTCCCGGGCCGTTCGCCGGCCCTGGCGGTGACGTCGCTCGACCACCTCGGTGCGGCCGGCGTCGAGCGTCCCGCGCTGTCGGACCCGGAGCTCCAAGAGGTCGGGGCGGACGGCCTCGGAGTCGATCGACGAGGAGTCCGCTCCCGCCCTTCGGGCGGGCTCGTCGGGCTCGGCCGTCGCCTCCACCGTGGCCAGGCCGTCCCCCACCGCCACCAACGCTCCCACGTCCACTGCCACCACCCGCACCACGCCGGTGACCGGGGACCGGACCACGTGCTCCATCTTCATCGACTCGAGGACCACGAGCGGTGAGCCGTCCACCACGGTGTCGCCCACTGCGCCCGGGACCTGGACCACGGTCCCCTGCACCGGCGCCTCCACCACCAGACGGGTGCCCTCGGCCGGCTCGGCCCCGCCGCCCCCGCGCCGGTCCACCTGATCGGTCACCCCGCGGGCATGGGGAAGATACTGGGTTGGTCGGCCAGCGAACCGACGGCCTCGTCCCGGTCGGCCTGGTCCATGGGCCGGTGGCCCTCGGCGGCGGCCAGCGCGGTCCGGAGCACCGATCGGTCCCCCGGCGTGCAGAAGGCGTGCACCCCGGGGGTGGACAGGGCGAAGTCGACCCCCCGGGCCACGTCCTTGGCCGCGGTGTAGGGCTCGTACCAGGTGGCCGACGTGTGGTCCCGCCCGGCCCAGGGCCGGGCCGCCGCCGCCTTGATGGCCATCACCCCGACGTCGTGCTCGGTGGCGTGCTCCAACAGGGCCTCAGCGTCCCGCCGGTAGTCGAGGTCCGACCACAGCTGCGGGTTGACCGGGAACATCACCGTGTCGAGGTCGTACCGTCGGAGGGCCTCGAGGTGGGCGGCCGGGGCGGTGAGCTCATGGCCGGTGATGCCCACCCACCGGCACAGCCCCTCGTCCCGGGCCCGGAGGATGGCCGCCACGGCCCCGGCCCGGGCATCCAGCTCAGAGAGGTCAGTCACCGCGTGCAGCTGGTACAGGTCGAAGCGATCGCACTGCAGCAGGGCCAGCGACTCCTCGAGTTGGGCCCGCACCCCGTCGGCATTGTGGCGCAGGGTCTTGCAGGCCACGAAGAGCCGGTCGCGCACGGCGGGGATCGACGGGCCCAACAGCTCCTGGGCCCCACCGTACTGGGGAGCCACGTCCAGATGGTTGACGCCGGCGGTGAGGGCCTCCGAGAAGATCGAGGCGGTGGTGGCGGGGTCGCCGTCCCAGAAGGCGGCGCCCCCCAGGATGGCCACCGACGAGTGATGTCCGGTCCGTCCCAGTCGCCGCAGCTCCACGCCTGCACCGTAGTGCGATCGGCGGCCGGAGGGGGCCGGACCGGGCCTCCGCCGGCCCGGCCCCGGTTCAGCCGCCGGCCGCGGTGCGGGCCGACTCCCAGCCGGCCACCATGGCGCCGAACCGCAGGGGGTTGTAGATGTCCTCCTCGTAGGACCAGCGACCGTCCCCGGCGTACTTGAGGAGGGTGAAGTTGTACTCCTGGTGGACGGTGCCGTCGCCGGGATCCCGCATCCGGTTCCAGACCTGGCACACCACCCAGCCTCGCTCCTCGTCGATGACATACCACTCGATCGGGAACTCGGGCATGTCGCTCCCCGGGTACTCCGACATGCACGAACTGATCCAGTCGTGGATGGCCTCACGCCCCTCGAACTGCCCGTAGTGGTGCTCGATGTAGGTGGCGTCGTCGGTGAACTGGTCGGCCCACTCCCGCCAGTCCCCCGACGACCCGGCGTCGGCCGCCTTGCGCTGGTACTCGGCGAATGCCGCCTCGATCTCGGCCCTGCTCCACTCACCCATGGCACCGGCTCCTCCCGGCCCCCGTTGGACCGACCCTCAGTGTGGGCCGGTCCCGGGCCCGGGTCAACCGACGGCCCAAGCGGTAGCATGGGGCCTGTCCGAAGGGGAGGTCCGGCCGTGAAGAACCAGTGGCGAGCACTCTCCCTCGACCACCGGGATCCGGCCATCCCCTTCGAGGAGATCGTCCGGTTGATCGACCTGTCCGGCGCCGCCACCGGCGCCGCCTACAGCCGGAGTGACGTGGTCGAGGCGCTCCACGAGCACCAGCCGTCGGTGGTTGCCATGTCGCCGGCAGGGGCGTTGGTCGGCGCCGCGGTGGCCCGGGTGGACGGCACCGACGCCCACCTCATGATGTTGGCCCTCCATCCGCAGTGGCGCCACCAGGGCATCGGCTCTGCGCTGTTGCGCCAGCTGGACCAGGAGATCATCCATCGGGGAGGCCGACGGCTGCTGGCCCTGGTCAGTCCGGGTCAAGTCGGTGAGTCGGCCTTCGCCAACCAGGGCTTCACCCGCCGGGACGGGCTGGATCTCTATTTCCGCGACGCCTCCATGGTGCCCGAGGAGCTGGCCACGGTGGAGCGGTTCGGGGGCCAGGTCCCCGGAGCCGGGCTCTGGGAGTCGATGAAAGGCTTCTCGACGGCCAAGGGCCTGCTGGACCGACGGGTGATCGCCCCGCTGGCCCACACCGAACTGGCCGACCAGCTGGGATTGGTCCCGCCGGCCGCCGTGCTCCTGTTCGGACCGCCGGGCACCGGCAAGACCTCCTTCGCCCGGGCGATCGCTTCTCGACTGTCCTGGGCCTTCGTGGAGCTCCACCCTTCCCTGCTGGGCCAAGGCGTGGACGGCGCCCGGGCCCTGAGGGACAGCCTGGCCGAGCTCGGACGGGTGGACCGGCTGGTGTGCTTCATCGACGAGGCCGACGAGATCGCCTCGGACCGCTCCGAGCGGCCGGACAGCCAGCCGCTGGTCAACGAGCTCCTGAAGGCCATCCCGGTGTTCAAGGCCCGGCCCGACCGCCTGATGGTGATGGCCACCAATTCCATCGCCGCCATCGACCGGGCCCTGCTCCGACCCGGCCGGTTCGACCTGGTGATCCCGGTCGGCGCCCCCGATGAGTCCGAGCGGGCCGATCTGGCCTCGGAGTTCTTGCCGGCCGGCGATCCGAAGGAGGTGGCCGCCCGGACGGCCGGCTTCACTCCCGCCGACTTCGCCCTGGTGGCCCAGCGGAGCGCCCAACTGGCGTTCGATCGGGCCCTGGCCGGTGGGACCCAGGAGATCGGCGGCGACGACGTTCTGTCGGCCATCGGCCTCACCCGTCCGTCGGTGAGCCTCGAGGCCTCCCTGCGGTTCGAGGAAGAGGCCCTCGCCTACTCCCGCCTGTAGGCCGGGGCGAGCTCTCGGCCCCTACTGCCGCGCCCGGTCCCACCTGCTCTTGAGCCGCGGCACCACCTCGGCCCCGAGCACGGTGATCTGGCGGCGGACCGAATCGGGGGCCATCCCCGGCAGGTGGACCCGCAGATCGAGCGACGTGGCCCCGGCGCGGTGCGCCGCGTCGGCGAGCAGCTCGGCCAGCCGGGCCGGGTCGGCGGAGGACACCGTCTGGTCGACCCCGAAGGCGGCCGGGTCGCCGGTGACGCCGTCGTAGACCTTTCGCTGCCGATCGACCAGATCGCCGCGGACGTCACCGAGCCAGACCCGACGGATGAGGACCTTGGACCCCGAGCCACCGGACCCGTCGTAGGCCGACGTCAGCCGGGCCAGTCGGTCGACGTCGGACATCCCCTCCATCAGGATGCCGGCGCCGACGGCGGCGGCCCTCTTCGCCGCGGTGGTCGAGACGGCCGCACTGAGCACCGGGACGGGGTGGTCGGCGCACCGGGCCAAGGCCGCGTCGCCGGCCAGTGGGCCGAGATCCCGGCCCTCCAGCATGGCCACCACCCGGGGGAGCTCGGTGGCGAATCGGGCCGGCGCCGACGACCGGTCGATCCCCATGGCCTCGAAATCGAGCGGGAGGGCGCCGGACGCCACGCCCAGTCCCACCCGGCCGGGGTGCCGGGCCGCCAACCAGGCCGTCTCCTCGGCCACCAGTGCGGTGGGGCGCAGCGGCAGAAGCAGCGGCGAGGCCGCCGCCCATCCGGTCGGGTGGTCGTCGAGGATGAACGCCGCCATCTGCAGGGGATTGGGCAGGTAGCCGGCGAACCCTCCGTGGTGCTCACCGGTCATGACGCCGTCGAATCCCGAGCCGAGGGCCACGCCGGCCTGGGCGCACAGCTCCGACACCATCTCGGGGGCCGACAGCCCGTCGTGCGGGTAGAGGCGGATCGACACCGAGCCCGGGGAGAACGGTGGGGTGGAGTCGGGGTGCGGCACGGGCCGACCCTACGACAGCCCGAGGCGCCACCACCGACATGGGGTGGGGTCGGCGCCCGCGTCGGCTTCGACGGGAACCTACTCAAGGTGTGGGAAGGTGAGAGATGAGCGAGATCGGCCCGTTCTCCACCGCCGGCCCGGGCACCGGGGGCGGTGGTCGGCGGGTCCTCTCCTGCGACCTGTGCTTCTCGGTGGTCGAACCGGCGGAGCTGGTCCTCCAGGTGACGGCATCCGACTCGGCGGGGTCGGTCGTGGCCGAGCGGCTCGGCGCCCGG
>DATCBL010000262.1:0-2756 GCA_036511875.1 Acidimicrobiales bacterium | reverse complement strand
GTGTCGGCTCCTGGGGCTAGGTCAGGCCCGGCGCCCGGAGCGGGCACCGGTCCGGGCGTGCCGGACCCGGTCTCCGGCACCGATCCGGGCGCGCCGGTCCATGGCTCCGGCACCGATCGGGGGGAGAGCGGGGGGTTCGGCTCCCTGACGGCGGCGGTGCGACCGGGCACGAGCTCCTCCTCATCGGGCTCCGACACCGGGTCGAATCCCGACACGGTCCCGAGCGCAGTCAGGAGGACCTGCAGCGACTCGGCTCCGCCGTCCACACCGACCCCGAGGGGCTGGTCCAGACGGGCCAGCACTGTGCGAATGAGGCGGATGACCAGTTCGGCGTGCTCGGCGGTGCGGCCCAGCACGAACAGCTGGGCCGCCACCCGGCCGGGCAGGAGCGTCGACGGGTCCGTCCCCACCCGGGGACGGACCGGGGTGCGGGCCGAGCGGAGCCAGGTGCTCTGCTGAAGTGCGGGATGGGTCGAGGCCACCCAGGTGTCCTTGCTGGTATCGCCGCGACCGGAGACGATCAGCGACTCGGGACCGGCCCCGACCCGGGTCAGCCCCCCGGGCAGGACCCCGAACCCGTGGTGGGAGTGGTCGTCGGCCACGGCGAAGGTCCGGATGATGGCTGGGCGGGGCTCGAGCGCCCCGGTGTCGGTGACGGTGGGCACGGTCGACGGTTGGATGATCTCCTGGCCCACCCAGGCCCCGGGCCGGGACCGGATCCGGTCGCGGAGGTCGGCGAGCCCCTCCGCAGACAGCGTGGAGGCCACCACCGGCGGGGACGGCGACGGGCCGACCGGCAACACCAGGAGCTGATCGAGATGGGCCAGCACGTGGCTGAGGTGGTCGGGTCGGCCGCACCACCAGGTCTCCGGACCCCGCAGGGCCAGGTCCTCTCCAAGGAGCACCGGGGCCAGTGCGTCGAGGAGCCAGGTCAGGGCCGGGTCCTCGACGACCCCGGTGCCGAGAGGGTTCACGACGGTGACCCGACCCCGGCGGGCCACCTCCAGCAGGCCGGGCACCCCGAGCAGGGAGTCAGCCCGAAGCTCGACGGGGTCGCACCACTGGTCGTCCACCCGGCGGATGACGACGTCGACGGGGTCGAACCCGGCCAGGGTGCGGAGCCAGACGCGGTTGTTGTTGACCACCAGGTCCCGCCCCTCGACCAGGGCGTACCCGAGGTAGGAGGCCAGGTAGGCGTGCTCGAAGTAGGTCTCGCTGAGGGGGCCGGGGGTCAGGATGACCACTCGGGGCTCGTCCACCCCCTCGGGGGCCGCCGCGGCCACGCCGGCCCGGATCGAGCGGAAGAACCCGGCCAAGCGCTCCACCCCCGACTCCCGATGCAAGTTGGGCAGCACCCGGGACAGGATGGTGCGATTGACCAGCGCGTAGCCGAGTCCCGAAGGAGCCTGGGCCCGGTCGGCGATGGCCCGGAACCCGCCCGACCGGTCCCGGACCACATCGACGGCGGTCAGGAACATCTGGCGGGGCTGTTCGGTGTCCATCCCCACGCAGGCCCTGAGGAAGCCGGGGTGGCCGAGGACCAGCTCGGCCGGCACGTGCCCCTCGGCCACCAGCCGGCGCTCACCGTAGATGTCGGCGAAGACGAGGTCGAGGATCCGCACCCTCTGGGCCACCGCCGCGGCCAGGGCGGTCCACTCCGGCTCCTCCAGCACGAGGGGCCAGGGGTCGAGCGACCAGGGTTGCCGTCGACTCCGGTTGTCCCAGGTCGCGTTGTAGGTGGCGCCTTCGTTCCGGAGGAGGCGGGCCACCTCGGAGCGACGGGCCACCAGCCCACTGGGTCCCAGTCCGGCCATCTCGGCCGCCACCGGTTTCCACCGGGTGCGCACCGTGCCGTCCGGTCCCAGATATTCGTCCGTTCTCCCCGGAACGGCCCGGTACGGGAGGGGCACCCCTCCGGAGTCGGGGACGGCGCCTCCCTCCTGGGGACCGACACTGGTGGCGGTGGTCACGGGATCACCAAGGGGTCACGAGGGGCCGGACAGGGCTCAGGGAGCGCTCACGAGGCCAGGGACTGGGGCTGCCAGCCGACGAAGGTCGGGCGGAAGTAGGTCTCGTCCACACGGTGATGGATGTCGTCCAGGGCCACCTGCACCTCGTCGAGGAACTCGGTCAACCCGCCCAGGGTGAGGTGGGGCACCGCCGCCGACGCCACGATGAGCGACGCGGTGGCGCAGGCCTCCAGCGCGCCCTCGGCCCGGGCCAGGCCTTTCAGCTGGGAACGGGTCTCGGTCAGGCACGCGCTCACCGCTCGGGGGAAGCGGTCGTCCTGGAGCAGGAAGCGCAGGGTCGAGCCCCCCTGGGGCCGGGCCGGCATGGCCCGGCGGAACGGCTGGTAGGCGGCCAGAGACCGGAGGACGGCCATCCAGTGGACGACGTCGTAGGAGTCGCCGCGGTCGGGCCGCAGGCTCTCCGACCGGACGTCGAGTACCCGGGTGGTGAGATCGGCCCGCTCGAGGTTCTGGCCGATGGTCAGGAACGACATGGCTTCGTCGCGGCTCATGGTCCCGAGCAAGATACCGTTGATTCGCTGGCAGCCGGCGATCACCCGACGTAGCCAGAGGACCCGGCCCTGACGGGTCGCCGCCTCGGCCAGGTGGTCGGAGGAGGCCAGCCACAGGTTGTTGCAGGCCTCCCAGGCCTCGCGAGGAACCACCGGTCGCGCCGTGCGGAGGTTCTCCCGGGCCGAGGAGACGGCCGACAGGATGGACGAGGGGTTGTCCTCCCCGTGGAGGAGG
>DATCBL010000261.1:0-5320 GCA_036511875.1 Acidimicrobiales bacterium | reverse complement strand
CCCCGGGGACATCGTGGCCTACTGCCCCGACCAGTTGGGCCCGGCCGTCGACCGGCTCCTGCCGCCGGGCCGCTATGCGCAGACCACGTTCCCCCGTGGCACCGGTCCGGCCTTCGTCGACTGGGTCGACTACGGCGCGGCGACGGCGGCCGGCTCGCCCGTGGTCTTCGCCGAGCATCTCGAGTCGTTGGCCGCCTCGTCGGGACGACAGATCTTCATGGTCTGGGCCCCCGGGTACCAGACCTTGGGGGTGAAGTGCGAGGGCATCGTCCAGACCCTGCAGGGCGATCCCCGCTACCGGCCGCAGGCCCTGGTGGTGGCCAACGATGTCAGCTTCTACCAACCCATGGCGCTGGTCCGGTTCACCCCGACCGCGCCCTGAGCCGAGGCCCTCAGGTCCCGCAGGGGAGATCGGCGTACCACCACGGCTGGGCGACCTGGGGCAGGGCAGGCCGCGCCTGGCTGGCGGGCAGGCTGGAGTGGGACCGTCCCAGGGACACCAGCATGGGCAGCAGGCGGGCGCCGACCCATTCGCCCCCGGGGACGGTCAGGTGGACCCCGTCGGAGCAGCGGGCGGCCACGCTGCCCACCTGAGTGGTGAACTGGTTGCCTGGCGACAGCAGGGTGCCCAGGCGGAACACCGAGGCCTTGCCCGGGTTCTGGTGGGCCGCCGCGGTCAGCAGCTTGTTGTCGGCGACGACCCGCTGCGGATCGTTCTCCGGCCACGGCGTGCCGTCGGCCTGCTCCCCGGTGTCGTAGTACGGCGAGGTGAGCAGGACCACCCGGGCGCCGCCGGTGCCGAGGGCGGTGATGGCCTGGTCGTAGCGGGCCTCGGCCCAGAAGTCGAAGCCGGGCTCGCCCACGTGCTGCCAGGATCCGTCGAGCTCGGTGTCGAGGGTGTCGCTGCGGGCCAGGTACACCACCACGTCCGGATCGAACTGGTGCACCATGGACCGGTAGGCGCTGATGAGCTGGGCCGGGTTGGCCGCCTGGCACGGGGCCCCGGGTGGGTTGGTCCACCACAAGACCTTCACCGCGGCCGCCTCGGCCAGGGAGCAGCCGGGAGCCCCCTCGTTGAGGATCTCCGCTCCGTACCGGGGGGCCACGGCGGTCAGGCCGACCCCGAGCGACCCGGCCATCGAATCGCCGACCAGGAGGATGCGCACCGGATGGGCCGCCGAGAGCGCGGCGCCTCCCTTCCCCGACGAGAACGGGAGGGCCGCCCTCGTCCCCCTCGGCGGCACCGCCGGGACCACCGCTGAGGCCGACGGCATCATCAGCGGGAGCAGGGAGACCACCAGGGCCCCGAGGGGCACGACCACCAGCGAGCGCCATCCGGCCAGCCGGCCACGGTGGATCGGGGTCTCGACCAGATGGAAGGAGAGGGCGGCCACGCTCACGATCACGGCCAGCCGGGCGCCGAGCAGGGTCACCCCGTGCAGGTGGGTCCGCTGCGCGGTCATGACCAGCAGGACCGGCCAGTACCAGAGGTACATGCCGTAGGAGATCTTGCCCAGGTAGGGGAGCGGCCGGACCGAGAGGATCCCGGCCACCGGATGCCGGGCCAGCAGGGTGACGCAGGCGATGACCCCGGCGGTGGCCACGGCCAACAGGGCGAAGCCCCCGTGGAAGGTCAGCGCGGACGATTCCGGGACCATCCGCCACATGACCACGATCCCCACCGCACCCACCACCCCGGCCAGCCCCAACAGATGGCGGCCGAGGGCGGTGCGGACCGGGCCCCACCACAGGCAGACCGCGGCCAGGGCCGCCCCCAGCAGGAGGCCTTGGGCCCGGGTGTCGCTGCCGTAGTAGGCCCGGTTCACCGAGGCCGCGCCCACCGGGGTGAGGGCGGCCATGGCCAGGGCCGACGCCACCGCGCCCACCAGCGCCACGCCGGCCACCACCACCAGGCGGCTCCGCCGGGCCGGTCCGGCGGCCCGGCGGAGCCGGAGCGCCCCCACCAGCACCAGCAGCACCAGCGGCCAGATCAGATAGAACTGCTCCTCGATGGCCAGGGTCCAGGTGTGCTGGAGGGGGGAGGGGTTGGCCAGGGTGGTGAAGTAGTTGGTGTGGGCGGCGATGAAGTGCCAGTTGGCCACGTAGCCCACCGTGGAAAGGGTGTCCCCGAGGAGGCCCGGCGACCCCAGCACCTTCGGAAACAGGACGGACACCGCCCCGACCGTGGCCAGCATCACGAACAGGGCCGGGAGGAGACGACGGGCCCTCCGTCCCCAGAAGGCCCGCAGGGCCACTCCACCCGAACCCAGCCATTCCCCGAGCAGCAGGGTGGTGATCAGATAGCCGGACAGGACGAAGAAGACGTCGACCCCGAAGTAGCCTCCGGTGGCCCAGCCCGGATCGGCGTGGAAGAGGATGACCGCCACCACCGCGAAGGCCCGCATGCCGTCCAGCGGAGCCAACCGGGTGCCGCCGATCGGGGAGGAGACCACCGGCTCGGGTGGCGACGTCGGCGGGAACCACAGTCCTTCGGGAAGCGTGTCCCAGTGGGGCCCGGACAGGTCGATGGGCAGTGACTGCTCCGCGTCGGCCGCCGGCTCCGCCGGGGGTTGGTCCCAGGCCTCGATGGGCCCCGTCGCTGTCAGCATCTCTCGGTTGCCCCCCACAGGACCCGACTCCCTGCCGGCCTCTCACCCTCGGCGGCCATTCTCCCACCGATGCCGCGACGAAGACGAGCCCGTCGATCGCCCACGCTCCCGTCCTCCCCCGTACGCGCGACACCCCGAAGGCCACAGCATAGAGTGGTCGACCATGATCGGCAGGGGGAGGCACTCCACCCGCGCCTGGTGGCCGTGGCTCGGCCTGTGGACCGCCGTCGGTCTCGGCATCCGCTTGACCTCGCTCTTCGGGCCCGGTCGCTCGAATCGGAAGCCCGGTGGCGACTCCTACTACTTCCACAACGCGGCGAACCTGCTGGTGGCGGGCAAGGGGTTCGTCAACCCGTTCGTGTACTACTCGAGCCCCGTCCACCATCAGGTGCAGACAGCGGCGTGGCCACCACTCTTCGTGTTGGTTCTGGCCATCCCGTCGCTCCTCGGGCTCAAGACGTTCTTCGCCGCCCGCGTCTGGTGCTGCATCATCGGTGCCGGCGGGGTCGTCCTCTGCGGATACGCCGGACGGGAGATGGCCGGTCGCCGGGTGGGCCTCATCGCCGCCGGCCTGGTCGCTGTGTACCCCAACCTCTGGATGAGCGACGAACTGGGCCTCTCCGAGGCGCTGTCGCCGGTGCTGGTGGCCCTGGTCCTGTGGATGGCCTACCGGTTCTGGAGGCGGCCCACGATGGGGGCGGTGGTGGCGCTGTCGGCCTCGGTCGGCGTGGCCGCGCTGGCCCGCGACGAGCTCGCCCTGTTGGCCGTGTTCCTGGTGGCCCCGATGGTCCTGATGGCCTCGGCCCTCAGGTGGCGACGCCGACTCGGCCTGCTGGCCGTCGGCGCCCTGACCGTGGTGCTGGTGGTGGGTCCCTGGGTCGGGTACAACATGAGCCGGTTCGACGACCCGGTCTTCATCTCCTCGGGATTCGGCGTCACCCTGGCCTCGGCCAACTGCCCCGAGCTGTACCGGGGACCCTACGAGGGCTACTGGTCCTTGGAGTGCGCCGTCCTGGCCAAGGAGAAGGCCTTCACCCCGGGGGCCGACGAGTCGGTGCAGTCCGCCGAGGCCCAGGCCTACGCCCTCCGCATCATCCGGTCGCACCGGGGCCGCATCCTGCCGGTCGAGACGGCGCGGCTCGGCCGGGCCTTCGCCTTCTTCCACCCGCTGGAGCAGGTGCGGCTGGACTCCACCGTGGAGACCCGTCCCTACCACTGGGCCCTGGTCGGACTGGGCATGTACTACGCGCTCCTGGCCCTGTCCGTCGGGGGCGTGGTGGTCCTGGTGCGGCGGCGCATCCCGGTCCTCCCGTTGCTGGCCGTCGGGCTCGACGTGGTGGTCTCGGTGGCCCTGACCTTCGGACAGACCCGGTACCGGAGCACCTTCGAGATCGCCCTGGTGCTGGCCGCGGCGGTCCAACTGGACTGGATCTGGGGTCGGCTCGGGCGCCGCCGGGGCTCAGGTCCGACCGACCGGATGGCCTCGGACGGCCGGACCGAGGGCGGTGAGGGTGGCCCCTCGTCCGAGGGCGGGGCCGGCGGCACCGGGGATGCCGGGTCCGAGACCTCCGACCGGATCGCCCCCATCCCGACCGGGTGATCCAGCGGCGGTGAACCACCGGGCTCAACCCACCCGCTAACCTTCCGGACGATGCAGAAACGGGCCGGTCGTGCCCCGGGGGTGAAGGGGCCGGATCCGCTCCAGCCGGGGGCGGCGCCCCGGCGGGGCGTGAACGGTCGGAATCGGTCGGTCGCCAACTGCACGACCGCTGGGACCGCGCCCAGATGACTTCGCACCCAGACAGCCCATGACCGAGCCCACCACCACCGGACCCAGCCACCGAGGGGCGCCGTCCCCCGGGGACCCGGTGCTGGTGATCGGGGCCGGGCCGGCCGGGCTCACCGCGGCCTACGAGCTGGTGAAGCAGGGCGACCCGGTGGTAGTCATCGAGCAGGACTCGGTGGTGGGCGGGATCAGCCGGACCGTCGAGCGGGACGGCTGGCGGTTCGACATCGGAGGCCACCGGTTCTTCACCAAGGTCAAGCCGGTCGAGGAGTTCTGGCACACCATCCTCCCGCCCGAGGACTTCCTGCTCCGGCCCCGCATGAGCCGCATCTACTACGGCGGCAAGTTCTACGACTACCCGATCAAGCTGGGCAATGCCCTCTCCAACCTAGGGGTGGTCGAGGCCTTCCTCTGTGGCCTCTCCTTCCTGTGGGTGAGGATCCATCCCCCGAAGGACCTCACCACCCTTGAGGGGTACATCGTCTCCAACTACGGGTGGCGGCTCTACAACCACTTCTTCAAGACCTACAACGAGAAGCTCTGGGCGGTGTCGGCGTCGGAGATCTCGGCCGACTGGGGAGCCCAGAGGATCAAGGGGATGTCCCTGTGGAATGCGGTGTGGGAGCCGATCCGTTCGTCCTGGGCCGGGGCCCGGCGCGACAAGTCAAAGCAGGTGACCAGCCTCATCGAGGAATTCCAGTACCCGAAGTACGGTCCCGGCATGATGTGGGAGCGGTGCACCGAGCTGATCGAGGCGGCCGGTGCCTCGGTGCGGATGGAGACCGCGGCCACCACCGTCCACGTGGAGGACGGCGCCGCGGTGGCGGTCACGGTGGCCTCGGGCGGGGCCGAGGAGCGGGTGGCGGTGTCCCACGTGATCTCGTCCATGCCCTTCACCTCGTTGGCCCGCATCGTCGACCCGCCG